>NZ_JBEXNM010000010.1:157963-179464 GCF_040611095.1 Streptomyces sp. NPDC003077
GCCTGACCCTCCGATGCCCCTGATCCACCGGCGAAGCGACTCGCCGGCACAGCGTGGACGCGACCCCCGACACGTAACAACGGGACCCGAGACCGAAGACGCCCCGCCGCACCTACAAAGCGTCCCACCGGCATGTCACCGACCCCCATCACTCCCTTTACGACTTCGGAAGCGGCGGCACCACCTCGTGCGGCTTGGACGTCGGCGTGTAGGCGGCGGCCAGGCCCTGCGGGTTGATGTCGGTGTGGATCGCCTTGGCCACGGCCTGGATGGTCGCGACCCCGTCGTTCATGGTGCGGTTGTCGTGCGTGAGCACCGTCATCGTGTAGTTGCGGCCACCACCGGTGAACGCCCCGATGCTGTGCACGCGCCAGCCGTGCGTGGCCCGCGACAGCCAGCCGTTCTTCACCTGGACCTTCACCGAACGCGGGGCGCCGGCCGGGGTGCCCCAGCGCTGCGAGGTGACGACCTTGCTCATGAGGTCGAGGATGTAGGTCCGGGCGTTGTCGCTCAGCACCGAGTTCTTCGTGGTGAGGAGCTCCAGCAGCTTCTGCTGGTCGTTGGCGGTGATCTGGGTGAGGCCCCAGTACCCGCCGCTGCCCGGCACGGTCTGCGTCATCTTGGCGGCACTCAGGAACCCCTTGACCTTCGCCGCGCCGAGCTGCCGCCACAGCGTGCTGGTGGCGTTGTTGTCCGACTGCGTGATCATGGCCTTGGCCAGGGTGTTCTCGCGCGTGGTCAGGTAGCGGTTGGTCTTCTTCGCGTCCCACAGCAGCGTGGCCAGGACGGTCGTCTTCACGACGCTGGCCGAGTCGTACTTGGTGTCCTTGCGCAGCGTGCACGTCGTCTTCGTCGACGGGTCCCGGAAGACGATCGCCGTCGTCGACTTTCTGTTGCGCAGCGCCGCGTTGATGTCCTTCGTCAGCTTCGCCGCCAGCCCCGCCTTCGCCGACGTGCAGCTCACCTGCGGCCCCGCGGCCACCGCCGGCCCGGCCGCCCCGACCAGCGGCACCATCACTCCGGCCGCGACCGCCACCGCGATCCCTCCCCGCGCACGCCGGGATATCCGCTCTCGCGCCATGACTCCGTCCCCTCCCCTGTTCCGATACACCGAGCACCCCTATACGGCACTCGCAGCACACATGACGTGTATGCCCAGCCGAATGGTTGTACGAAAATGTACGGGTTGGGTAACAGGGGGG
Organism: Streptomyces sp. NPDC003077; assembly: GCF_040611095.1. Classification (NCBI taxonomy): domain Bacteria; kingdom Bacillati; phylum Actinomycetota; class Actinomycetes; order Kitasatosporales; family Streptomycetaceae; genus Streptomyces; species Streptomyces sp. NPDC003077. Next base: position 159,166 of record NZ_JBEXNM010000010.1, read on the forward strand.
TGGGGGAGGGGAGATTCACGGGGGCCTGCCGGACCGTGCCGCGCGTCGAGTCCGCCGGCCCAGGCAACGCGCGGACAAGCCCTGGTGTCACCTCCGTCAACCGGCCGGACGATGACGGCGCGGGTCCGGCACAACGACATGTACAAGGCCCGGAACCGAAGCACCGGCCTCCGCCGCACCCCTGCGGCGGACGGATCACGGCCCAGCCCAATCCCGGGCGCCCGTGCTGCCCGACACGTACAGCTCTGCTACATCGCCTCAACGACCGAGAAGCAGAGCCGAACAACCGGAAGACCGACCGGGCCGACCGACACTCGGGCGATCAATTCCCCGTCCACTTCAGCACGAACACACGACAGACATCAGGGTCGCCGACCGGCGTGCTGAGAACCGCGTGCCGACCACCGTCACCGATTTCCAATGCGGTGATCGTGCTGCTTTTGACACCGGCGTCGAGTTTCCGGAACTCCAGCCGTACTTCCGCGGCGTCGCCGTCACGAGCGGAATCCCATTCCCAGTAGCCGTCGCCATCGAAGCGCACGGCCCGCGCGTCCAGGGAGGACACCTTTTCCTCCACGGGCCAGTTCTCCGCCGAGAAAGTGGCGCCCACCTTCGGACCTTCATAACGCAGAGTGATACGGGCTCCACCGGGTCCCGCGTATGTGCCGTACAGCCCCTCCTCGACGACGGGCTTCAGCGGCGGGGGACCGCAGCGTCCGCTACCGCAGGCGCTCAGTGCGGAAGCCAGAAGCAAGGTGACGACGGCGACGGACCGTCGAGTGACAAACACGGTCATCGACAGCCCCCGCTCACCCGTCCGATGGCTTGTTTGCCGCCTGCGGAATGCGCTCGGTCCAGGTGATCTCCTGGTCCAGGGGCGTGGAAGACGGATTGATGAAGGACAAGGCGGTATCGGAGTACTTGAGCCAGTCGTAGTAACCGACGAAGTGCAGGAACGACTCCATGCTGGTGGTGTTGTCCAGGCGGTAGCGAACGACGAGCGAGCCGTCCGGGTCGGCGCCCTTGACCTCGTAATTCACGGTGTAGGAGCCGACGAAGGCTTCTCCGAGGTGGTCAGGGTCACCGGTGACGATGGCGGGCAGGTCCTCGGTGAACAGTTTTTTGGCAGCTCCCACTTTGCCGGACTCGGAGATGGAGAAGTGAGCCTTGCCAGTGGGGTTTCCTGTCGATGCCCACTGTTCGATCGTCTGCCGGCGTATGCCGTCCATGCTGTCGCTGGACTGGATCAGCCGTGTAAGGGCGTCACCATCGGTGTATTCACGGTCCCGAGGGCCGATGCCCAGCAGCCACTGCGCGCCGATCGACACCGGGTGGTCCTTGTCCTGCGGGGGAAAAGGTGTCTTTCCCTCCATCGCGCGGGCAAGGGCGCTGTACTCGGGAGGGCTGATGGCGGACGTGGACGCCAGGGTCGTGTGCTCGGGCTGCTTGTTGAACCACCACTGGTCCAAGCCGACGTCATGCAAGAGGCTGTACGCCAGGTTTTGATCGGCAGTGATCGCACGACGGGTAAGGGCGGTGATCTCATCCTGGAGGTCATCGATTTCCCCTTGCTCTTTGCCCCTCTCCTCCGGAGAAAGCTGCTGACCCTCGCGTGCCTTCCCGGACACCACGCCTTTGCGGTCCACGGACAGGCCTTTGTGCCGTGCTCGCTGGACGACGGCTTCGAGCTGGTGGTGAACCTGCTGGAGTTCTCCCGCCGCGTCGTCGAAGAGGTCACCGACTGCACCGGCCACCTTGGCCGCGCCCGCGATCTCGGCAGCGACATTGTCGATCTGTGCCCACGCGTACGGAGCGGCGGCGCCTTCCCAGTAACCGTTGTTCTTCAGCGGCCCCAGTACTTCACCGGTCATTCGGCCCGACAGGCCCTCAAGGGACTTGTGCACGGAACGCCACTCGTGAGCCAGGCCGGTGAACTGCTGGAGATCCACCGTCATGATCTCTTCGTAGAAGGTGGGCATCAGCGGCCTCCCCGTGAGCCGTGCCGGAAGTACCCCTCGATGCCGTCGTCCGACGCCTGGTAGTTGCGGGCCGTCGCCTGAAGGCTTTCGGAGATATTGGCGATCCAAGCGGTAACCGCGCCGGCTTGCCGTTCCCAGTTCTCCGCCGCTGTCTTCAACGCTCGCGCGGTTTCCCAGCCGACGAGTTTCCCGGCCGCGTTGGACATCGGTTCTTCCAAGGACGCGGCAGGCTTGCGGAAGTCCTCGAAAACGCCGTCGGCAGCACCGGCAGCTTGCCGCAGAACCCCCGGCTCGACCTGGAGTCCAGGACCGCCGAGTCTGGCGGGAGGTTGCCCTGGAGGGTTGAACTTCCCCATGTCGCTTGGCGCGACGGCACCCGGTAGCAGGGGCAGGATCAGCGGGTCCGGAAGACCATCCCCGTCCAGCCGCGATTTCTCACCCATGCGTTAACACCTCCGACAGTCCCCCGCTTGCCTCGTCGGCCGAGCCCGTTGACCCTACATGATCGAGAAATGGCGCTCGCATGGCTGTGACCTGGGGTTTCGCGGGAACCGTGGCGGCTGCCACGGAAGACGTACCGCTCAAAGACCTTCTTCTCGATCGCTGCGGCCGGCAGGACACAGCCGACTGCCGGGCAGTCGCCGCGGGAATCCCGTCATCCGGCTTTGAGCGACTTCCCGGGTAAGTCCGTACTGTCAATGCGCATTCCAGTCCCCGTTCGCCCTGTCGGTCGAATGTCGGTAGTCGTTCCTATGGTGGACGAATGGCGAATGGGGTGTGGCACACCGGATATGGCATAGAGATCAATCTGTCGTTACCCGATTTCGGTCACCCGGACCGACCCGATCTGCTGCAGCAGATCACCGCTCGCGTCTCGGAGCGTGACCTCCGGCAGTCCCCCGCTTGCCTCGTCCTGCTCGAATGCCTCGCGCATCACGATGGGCGGGAATTTCTGTCGGAATCGGGTGGCAAGTCGCCCTCGATGTTCATCCGTCGAGGGCGCGCGGGTGGCAGGCGGCCGTTCATCGCATCGCACCTGCCGGTCACGCAGAGGGCGATTTTGATGGAGAGGCATCTCGAAGTCTGGAAGTGCGTACCGAGCAGCGACGCCACCGCCTCGACAGCGAGGGCGTCGGCCACTGCGGTGCGATGCACGCGGACTGGTTCCTGCCCGCCCTGTGTTCGCCGCAGCGGAAACCCGTCCACGTCGAGTACCTGGTCCTGCGGAGCGCGACGGGGGAGAGCGTCCCGGTCTACGTGCCCAGCCGGGGGAACGGTCGCGCCGGCAGGCGCATGTGGGTGTCGGCCGACGACCGCGCGCTGTGGGACGAGATCGTCGGGGAGAGGACACCCCTTCCCGAGGCCCCGGCTGAAGAGGAGGGCGAAGTGATCACATTCGCCGAGCAGGAGATCGACCGCACCTGTCGGGCGGGAGAGGAAGGCCGGTCCGTCAGTGACGGCCGCCCCCTCCGTGGCCTCGGTCGGCCGACCGGCGGCCTGGCCTTGCCCCGCATGCCGGTCCGGCGCTGCCGCGGCCCGTCGCGGGTCGCCGCCGTAGAACGCGCCGCCGCCTTTGCCACGCTGGGACGCCCGCCATGGGGCCTCGGGCCATGCTCGGCTGCGGTCGGCTGATGCGGCGGTACGGGCGGGACGCCGCCATGTACTGCAACGTGTGCCGGACTGTGCTCAACGGGCGATAACCCGGAACCGCAGATCAAGAAACGACGAAGGCCCCGACCGGCGAACCGGTCGGGGCCTTCCATCAGGCGGAGGATACGAGATTCGAACTCGTGAGGGGTTGCCCCCAACACGCTTTCCAAATGTTCGTGTGGGGGTTCGAGTGGGTGCGGGATGGTTCTGACCTGCGGGGGAGCCGAGCGTGTCCCCGGTTTCGAATGGATCCGGACGAGACCGAATGAGACCAGAACTGAGACCAAGAGAGGTTGACGTTTTGCCTGGTGGCGCCTTCCGGTGTCTCTGGTCGGTAGCTGGCCGCTGCTCGGCAGATGGCCATACTTGTAGCTCTTCCTCCTGGGAGCACTGCCCCTCCATGCGGAGGTGGCAGCGCTCCCAGAGGGCTGCCTAGGCGATGCCCCGGCTCAGCGCTTCTGCCAGAACGCCCAGCAGATGGCGGCGATCAACCCCTGAGCTGATGCCACTGTCGTTGACGTTGCCGAGTCGATGGAACTTCCGGTGACGCCAAGAGCGGCTGCGTAGCCGGCTGCGTAGCCGGTGGCGAGGGCGACGAGCAGCGCCCGGGGGTTTCGGGGCTCGCTCCCCTCAGGGGGCGGCTGCATACTGGGCATGACTACCTGCACCTTTCTGGTGGTGGGTGGTTGGCCGCTGCCCTCGGATGTTGCCGTGGAAAGTGCTTCCGAGGGTGGCGGTGGTACCGGGCCTGACTGCTATGCCTTGTCATACGTGGCGCGGTGGGCCAGCAAGGCCGCGACTTGGTGCTCCACGATGGTCAGGCGTGCTTCCAGCGATGACGGCTCGAACGGGTACCTTCGTTCAGACGAGGTTGTAAAGGCCTCAAAGAGATGGGCCGCTGCGCTCCTGGCGCTTTGGCCGGCCTCTTGACGCCTGGCGACCAGGGCTGCAAGGGCAGCCGACCTTCCCATGCCTGAGTTGCCCGTCAGGAATGGAAGGCCTGAATCCTCACCCTCCGCAGTCATGGCGCGTTGATCGCCAGTGCGTGGTGAGCTGGTGCCGGAGGCAGCGACCGTCGCATTCCGCAGGGCTGCAAGGAGATCCTGATCGCCTATGATCTCCTCTGCTTCCTTCCAAGTCCGCTCGACCAGTCGGTAGGCGACGACGAACGGTGTAGCTGGCCCTAGGACCTCCTCGCCCGTGTCCTCATCTTCTGTGGACGTGCCGTCGTAATGCGCGGCCCACTCGTTCACGATGGCCCCGTACCGTTTGTGAGCTGCGGACTTGGATAGCCCGCCGAGGGCCTGGCCGATTTGCTCCCAGGGTGTGTCGCGTTGCCGCTCGGCGATGACGGCCTGTTCCAGGAGCTCTTCGGCCTTTTCGGCGAGGCGTCTGGCCTGCTCGACTAGCTGGCCGGCAGCAACGCCCCTAAGGGCGTCCTCGGCCCGCGCCTCATTGACGACGAGGTGTGCCATCTCGCAGTCCGTGATCCTCATAGCGGCGAGCGTGCCGCATGATGCGACGGGCTGTCAACTCCCGCTCCGCGAATCGTCGCCATTAAGGCGACGATTCGTTTCCTGTCGGCGACATCCGTAGTCCGGTAAGCGCTCGGCCAGCCGTACGGGTGATGGCTGAAGGCCCGTCGACGTACGCTCGTCGCGTGGCGACGACCGATGGAAAGTGGGCGTACGAGCTGGCGGGTGAGCTGCTGCGAGACAGCCTTCCACGCAGGTGGTCACACACGCAGGGTGTCGCTGCGTGTGCGCGGACGCTGGCGCCGCTGGTCGGGGAGAAGGCCCTGGTCCTGGAGGCCGCCGCGGTGCTGCACGACATCGGGTACGCGCCTCCGCTCGTCCGCACCGGGTTCCATCCGCTGGACGGAGCTCGGTACCTCAGGGGGTTGCGTGCGGCGGACACGCAGGTCGTCCGGCTGGTGGCGAACCACTCGTACGCGCTGCTGGAAGCCGAGGAGCGGGGCTTCCGGGAGGAGTTGGCGAATGAGTTCCCCCTCCTGGACGATCCGCTCCTCGTGGACGCGCTCGTCTACTGCGACATGACCACGACGCCGGACGGCTGCCGGACGACATCCCAGGAGCGGCTGAGCGAGATCACCAGCCGTTACGGGGAGGACAGCGTGGTGGGGCGTTTCATCCGCCAAGCCGCGCCGCACATCCACGCGAGCGTGGATCGGGTGCGGGTGGCTGCGGCCGAGGTCGGCGTCGGGCTGTGAGTGCGGGTGATCACCCGAGGTAGGGATAGGTCCCGGCCAGGTAGTGGCCGATCTGCTCGTGCATGCTCGGATGGATGTCGAGCTTGTGGAGGTCGTCCGGGCTGACCCAGCGGACGCCGTCGGCCTCGTCGTTGACCGTGGGCTCCCCGCCGATGGGGCGCCCGATGTACACGGCCTCGTACTGCTGCCGGATCTCGCCGTCGGTGTAGGCGACGATGTGGGCGGGGTTGGAGTACACGCCGAGGAAGCCGGTGACCTCCGCGACGATTCCGGTCTCCTCCTCGCACTCGCGGACCGCGCATTGTGCCGGGCTCTCGCCGATGTCCTGGGCGCCGCCGGGCAGCGCCCATTGGCCCGTGTCGCGGCGGCGCTGGAGAAGGATGGCGCCTTCGTCGTTGACCACGAGCAGGTTGCTGGCGGGGATGAGGGTGTTGGCCTTGGGGGCCTTGGGGTCGTGGTAGTACTCGGTCCTGCCCACGGTGGTGCTACTCCTGCCTGTTGGGCGCCCAGGGGCGCGCGGATGCCCACACGGCCTCGAAGCTGTCGCCGTACCGCTGGAACCACTCGCCGCCGTCTGTGTTGCGGAGCTGGAGGATCGGGTTGGCGCTGGCCGGCTGGCCCCAGATGTGCGGGTTGACCATGAGGTGGTCGTCGTATCGAAAGAGCGAGTTGTAGAGCGTGGTGTCGTGGAGGCGGACCTCGCAGCCCGGATGGCCGACGAGATCGCGGTAGTACGTGAGGGAAGCCCTGATCTTGGCAGCGAGCGTGTCCCCGATGCCTTCCTCCCGCCCCCTGACGCTGACTGCCTCCCCGGAAGGGTCGCCGAAGCACAGCCGGACGCGGACGCCGGCCTCTGCCCGTTCCCGGAGCATCCTCGCGATATGCGGGTTCGTCTGTGCGAAGAAGGTCCCTGAGAAGACGAGTACGTCGATCTGCTTCATGGCACCAAGGAGGAGGGAGAGCCATACGTCACGGGGGACGCTTGCCCGGTTGGGGAAGGTGTCGACGAGTTCCGAGCGGACCGGGCCGAGCCGCTGGACCCCCTGACCGTTCTCCGGCCACAGATACGCCTCGTCGACGCTCAGCAGGTTCGCGACTGTCCAGCGGTGCCGACGGTGCGGGACCCGGCCACTGACCCACCGGCTGGCGGTCTTCTGGTCGACGGAACAGGCTTCGGCCATCGCCTCCACCGTCAGGCCGCGTTGCACAAGCGCGGAACGCAGTCGCTCATTCACTCAGGCAAGCCAACCGGACGGTAGCGGCAGCCCGCAAGTGTCGTGAGCCTGCCACGCGCTGTTGTGGCCGGAACCGTTCGTACGCCTACGCTGACCTGGTGCCACTGATCGTGCTCTGGGACATCGACCATACCCTCATCGAGAACTCCGGCGTCAGCAAGGAGATCTACGCTGCCGCCTTCAAAGACCTCACCGGCCGTGCCGCCGTCCACCCGGCTCGCACTGAGGGCCGGACCGACCGGCTGATTCTCGCGGGGATGTTCCGGGACCACGGGGAGGAACCGCCGGCGTGGGAGAGCATCCAGCCCGTGCTGGGGGCCGCCGGCGCAGCGCGGGAGGACGATCTGGCCCGTCGCGGCCGCGCCCTTCCCGGCGCCCGCGAGGCCCTCGTTGCGGTGGCAGCCGAGCCCGGCGTGATCTCCTCGGTCCTGACCGGGAACGTCCGGGCGAATGCGCAGGTCAAACTGAGGGCTTTCGGGCTGGACGGGCTGGTCGACATGGAGTGCGGGGCATACGGAGCGGACGCGGCGGACCGCGCCGACCTGGTCGACGTTGCGCGGGCCCGTGTCCGAGCGGCTCATGGCACCCCAGCCGACACACCTGCCGTCCTTATCGGTGACACCCCACGCGATGTCCAGGCAGCCCTTGTCTCCGGTGCGCACGTCGTCGCCGTGGCCTCTGGCGTCCACAGCGCGGATGAATTGCGCGAAGCCGGAGCGAGCGTCGTCCTCGCCGACCTGACCGATGTCGCTGCCTTGATGCGTCATCTACGGTCGCTGGTTCACGCCGCCCGCTGAAAACGTCCCGGGACGTCCGTAAAAAGATCCCTGCGCGTGGTTCGCCGTCCTGCCATACGACGGCAATCTCTTGGGAGCCGTCGGCGGCGTCGCTCTCCCCGCTCCGCCGACGCGTCATCCCACTCCGGCCTCATGGATGGAGCACGCGCGTGACAGCATTACTCGGCGGACCGGCAGGCGCGACGTCCACACTCACGGATGTGGAGCGGCTCGCGGAGCGGTACCAGGTGCCGGTCGAAGACGCTCTGCTCATCGCGATCAATCTTCACGGGATCAACGGGGCCATGTCGCGTCACCGCGCGCGCTTGCAGCTGCGGCTGGACAGTGCTCGCTCGGTTCCCTGGCAGCTCATCGTCCCGTTGAACGCGACGGAGTCGCCCTTCCACTTGCTGGGGGACGGCCGGCTGCTGCTGGGGGCCTCTCCGGTCGGCGTTGTGGAGCGTGTCGACGCCGATGAGGCAGTCGGTGGTTATTTTCGTGACAAAGGCTCGGCCCTGACGCTCAACCCGAATGCCCGCAGCCGCTGCGTAGGATGTGCGTTCTGCCCCAACACCCTGGAGGCTGCCGCAGACCCGCGCCTGTCGGAGGAACAGGATCTCCGAGAGCTGCTCGCCGCGCTGCGTGAGCAGCACCCGAGGCAGGACCTGACGGAAGTCCGCGAGGTCACCGTTTCCACCGGATGCTTCGAGCGGGAATCAGCCGCCGTCGATCACTTGCGGGCCTTGCGTTCGGTGCTGGCCGAGTACGGTGTCCAAGCCCGGCTCGGCTTCCTCACGTCGGTGTTGCGCTCACGGCAGGCGTTCGAGGAACTTACCGACATCGGGCCCTTCGTGCTCCGGCTCACCGTTGAATGCTTTGACCGACGGGATCTCCTGCTGAAGGCCAGCAAGGCGGCTCTGACGACTTCCTGGATGCCGGAGGTGCTGAGGCGAGCGGTCGCCTCGGAACACGGTACGTCGTTCACGTACATCGTGGGCCTCGACGGCTTCGAGGCGCTGCGCGCTGGCGTCGAGGCTCTGGCCTCCTATGTGACCGAGTTCCCCAACTTCCAGGTCTATCAGGCCCACAACGGCGTCATGACCGGCCTACGCGCCCCGGGGGCACAGGAGCTCGAGTACTACCTGCGCGCTCGCTGGGAGATAGAGAAGATCATGAAGTCCTCCGGGCTGCGGCCTTCGGCGTGGGAGTGCTACCGCCCCCTGTGGTACTTCACCTTCGCTGACGAGACGCTGGTCGGCGCGTGATGGAGGGGAACGCCGTGCTGGCCGACGCTCTGTGGAGGGCTGTCTGTTACGCCTCGGTGTGCCAACTCCACCTACGGGACAATGTTCTGCTCCACCAGCCACTGACTGCCGAGCACGTCAAGGAGCGCCCATCAGGTCACTGGGGAACCGTGCCGGGGACTGCGTGGGCCTTGTCCCATCTCGCCCTTGCCGCCGGAGATCTCGACAGGGAAGTCAGCCTCGTGCCGCTCCTCGGAGCCGGGCACGCCGGCGTCGTCCAGCTCTCCACTTCGTGGGTGACCGGCGAGCTCGGCAGACTGCGCCCCGGGTTCGATCAAGACGCCGACGGCCTCCGACGGCTGTCGCGGTCGTTCCCGGACGTGGACGGACTGGGGGCGGAGGTCACCCCGGCGTTGCCGGCCGGCGCCTTCCTGGGCGGACGCCTCGGTGGCTGCCTGCCGTTCGCCCAAGGGGCCGCGCTGGACGCCCCCGGCAGGATCGTTGTCCCCGTGATCGGTGACGGCGAGTGCGAGACCCCGACGACTGCGGCCGCCTGGCTCGCTCACGGCACCCTGGCCCGCGCCGGCGTACTCCCCGTGGTGCATGTGAACGGCTTCCGCATGGGCGGGCCGTCCTTGCTCGGAGCGCTGGACGACGATCACCTCAGGGCGTACTTCTCCGGGCTTGGCTGGGAGGCCGGGATCGTCCGCGTCGCCAGCGGATCACAGGCCGAGCACGCCTCTTTTCAGGCTGCCCTCTGGGATGCCATGGAAGCCACCCTCAACGACCGGCCCACGGCGCTCGTCCTGCGCTGCGTCAAGGGGTGGACCGGCCCCGTGGCCCTCGGCGGCCAGACGCTTCTCGGAACGCCCGCCTTGCACAAGACACCCCTCACGAGCCCACGCGCCGACGCGGAACACCTGTCGCAGCTCGCTGACTGGCTCGCCTCCTACCAGCCCTCCCAGCTCTTCGACACGAACGGGCGCGCCCGAGGTCCGCTCGCAGAGGCCGTTGCCCAGGCCCGGTGGTGCTCCCTTACCTCCACACGGCCCGAAGCTCCTTCCAACCCGCGAGAGAGCCTGGCCGCCACCTTCGCGAGCGTGGTCAGCGGCATCGTCCGGCAACATGCCGAGCGAGGGGACTTCCTGCTCCTGAGCCCTGACGAGCTGGCCTCCAACCGACTTCCTGATCTCGCCGGTGAGCGGTGGGTTCACGAGCTGCTGGCAGAGGAGGTGCTCCTGGAGTGGCTCGCCGGCTGGACCGCCAGTGGACGCCGTGGGCTGCTCGTGTCATACGAGAGCTTCGCTCCCTTGCTGACCAGCGGCCTCGTGGGCCACATCAAGCAGCGGCGTCTCGACGGCGCGCAGGACCTGCCGAGTCTGAACCTCCTCCTGACCTCCTATGGCTGGCAGAACGTGCACACGCACGGCGACCCGTCCCTCGCCACCACCCTGCTGGCCCTGGGCGCCCCTGGTGTGCGTGTGCTGACGCCGGCAGACCCGGCGCGGACGGCAGCAGCCTTGGACGAGGCGCTCGAGTCCGTGGACCGCGTCAACGTGGTCATCACCGGCAAGAACATCCGCACTCTCCACCCGAACGAATCCCTTGCCGAGGAGCTGAGCCGGGGCCTCGCGGTATGGCCCCACCTCAGCGACGAGGACGAGCCTGATCTGACGATCGTGACTGCAGGCGACATCCCTGCCGCGGTAGCCACCGAAGCCGCCGACCGCATTCGCCACGGCCACCGGTGCCGGGTCCGAGTGGTCAACCTGCTGGACCTCACGGTCCTCGGCGCTCCAACCGCGTGGCCGCGGGGGCTGAGCGGTACCGAGACCGAGCACTATCTCGGTACCCATGCTGCGGTTCTCGTCCTTACCTTGGGCCATCCGGCCGCCGTGTGGGGTCTGCTGGCCGGAAGGCTCCGCCGTCCCGTAGAGGTCATCGGATGGCGCGAGCCCGCCGGCCCCCTGTCGCAGCGCGACCTTGCCCACACCATGGGCATGGACGTGGTGGGAGTCGAGCGGGCTGCTGGCTTCCTCCTGGCCGCCCGCGAGGTGGTCCGATGACCTCCTGGATCATCAAGGATCTCCACGTGGTCCAGGCGAGGCAGCTCACGGCGCCGGGAGACGACACCTTCTTCATCGCGGTCCGGGCTGCGGACGCGGTCGGCTGGTACGGCCCGGTCGGCGAACGTGTCGGCCGCTACGTGCACGACGTGCTGGCCCAGGAGACGAAGGATGCACTGGTCACCGACCACATCGGTCTGCTGGGCGAGCTGCGGGAGGCGGCTCGCAGGCTTCCGTCCGAGGCGGCCTCCTGGGCGGTCGGCGCGGTTGATTGCGCCGTCTGGGATCTCCACGGTCGACTCGCCGAGGGCACCGTGGCGGGGCTCCTCGCCGCGGCCGCACCCCGGCCGTTGATCCCGGCGTACGCGTCCTGGCTGACCCAGGACCTCGGCCATATCGACAACCAGGACGTGCTGACCAGCGTCATGGCCGGTGGCTGGAGCTTCACCAAATGGGGGCTGCGTCGCGACCCGGCCGATCCACCAGGGGAAGCCGCGGCCCGCATGGCCCGGGCGGTCGAGCGCTGCTCCCAGGCTCTCGGCGTGCCGCTCGCCGTCGACGCGGTCGGCACCTGGACGCAGGCCGTGGCCCTGGCCTTCGCACAAGTGGCAGATCCCGTATGCCTCCGGTGGCTGGAGGACCCACTGCCGCGTCACGACGCGGACACCTATGAACTCCTGGCGGCCACCTCTCTGCCGCTGGCTGTCGGTGAACGCGCGCACTGCGACGAGGACCCCGCCGGCCTGATCCAGTACGTCCGGCCCAGCGCCCTGACCCTCGATGCCGTGGGGTGCGGCGGTCTGACCCGGGCAACGCAGATCATCCATGTCGCCCAGACTCTGGGTGTTCCCGTCTACCCGCACGGCCGCTCGCTCCTGCCCGGCCTCCATCTCGCCGCCGCCTACCCCGACGCCGTACCGGCCGTCGAGTACCGGCTCCGGTGGGAGCCCGGACGCCAAAGCCTCTACGAAACGCCGCTCCGCCCCGAAAACGGCCGTCTCCGCCTGCCGGACATTCCTGGTCTCGGCACCACGCCAAGGAGCACTGCATGCCCAGCGTCGCGTTGAACCTCCCCGTTGAGGGCACGGTCACCCATGGCCCGGAGGGGCCCTTGCTGCGACTGTCGCAACGACTCGACGGGCACGACACCTTCCTCACCGGGAGCCTCGACATCGCGGACACGTCGGTACCTGTGCGCATTCTGACCCTGGACAGTGTCACGGTCCTGCGTCCTGCGGACAGCTTCCTGGCGCCGGCCGACGGCGAGCACTGGACCGGCAGACTCCATTTACCGCACGGGTTGCGCCGGCGCAGCGTCCCGCCGGACCTCAACGCAGCCGCCGACCAAGCGGCACGGTCCCTCGACGGACTCGACGAAGCGGAGCTGAGGTACGTCCTCACCTTTCTGTCCGAGGCCACCACTCCCGCGATCCGGCGGGCCCGTATCGAAGCCGTTGTCTCCGCGCTGCCGACCACCACCGGGAGGAATCAGTGACATCACGACCCGAACTCCTGGTGTCCGTGGACGTCGGAGGCACCCTGGGCACGGCCGACGGCCCCGGTCTGACCATGCGGCTGGTCGCGGCGTCGCCGTTTCCTCCCGCGCGCACTCGCGAAATCCTGCGGTCCAGCCTCCACACCCGCCCGGCTTTGACCGACGCCCTGGTGAGCGAGGTCTGTGACGCTATCCAGGTGCCGACCGAGACGTTCCCGCGAAACGTGCCGCCGGCCCCGCTCAGCCTTTACCCCGGTACCACCGAGGCCCTGCGCAGGATGAGTGCCGCAGCGACCGTTGTCACCCTGTCCAACGTCACCTGCGTCGACGCCGACACCGACGGACTGCATACGCTCCTCTCCCCGTGGGTGAGCGACTTCTTCCCGTCATGCCGCATTGGCTACACGAAACCCGACCCCCGCGCCTTCCGCGTCGTGACCGAACACTTCGGCACCGAGCCCAGTGGCCTGATCCACGTCGGTGACGATTGGGCGTGCGACATCGTCGGAGCCGTCGAAGCAGGGGCCAGGGCCGTGTGGATCTCACACGGAAGACAAGTCCCCGACGACTCCTTGCTCGTTGACCACGGTGTGCTTGTCGCCGGAGACCTGGCGGCAGCCGCCACCTACATCCAGCACCTCGCCGCACGGAGCGCCACATGAGCCTGTTCACCGGAACCGCAAGCTACTACCGCCAGTTCCGCCCCGGCATCCCGGAAGACGTCGCCGCAGCCCTGGACCAGGCCGCCCCGACACGGACCGACGACCCGCGACGGCTGTTGGACATCGGCACCGGCACCGGATTGGTCGCCGAGGCGCTGATCGACCGGTTCGACGACATCATCGCCATCGACAACGACACCAGCATGCTCGCCGCGGCGGAATCGGCCCTGCGCCCCAAGCTCCCCGAAGGCTTCAGCCTGTCGCTCGTCGAGAGCACCGCCGAGGACTTCACGCCGCCCACCGGATGGAAGGCCGACCTGGTCACCATCTGCCGCGCGTTCCACTGGCTCGACCAGGCAGCCGTGCTGGCTCGCCTGAACCACCAAGTGGCCCCGGACGGTGTCGTGGCCATCTTCGGCGACAGCAGCTTCTGGACCGCCACCAGCCCCTGGAAGGAAGCCGTCCGGGACGTCATCAAGACGTTCCTCGGCGAAGAGCGCCGCGCCGGATCCGGCACGTTCCAGCACCACAACCGCCCCTACAGCGAGATCATGGAGGAGTCGCCCTTCGACCAGGTGGAGGAGACCCGCATCCCCGTCCACCGCACCTGGACCGCCGAGAGCATCCTCGGCTACCTCTACTCCACCTCCTTCGCCGCGCCCCACCTCTTCGGCGACCGACTGCAGGAATTCGAGGCCGCCGTCAGGCAACGGCTCGCGGACTTCAGCGCGGACGACACCTTCCCGGAGGAGAACGAGTTCCTGATCCGCTTCGGACGGCGGAGCAGGAGGTGACGACCGACAGCACCGGGCGGGCGTTCGCCGAGCTCACCACAGCTCGCGTCACGGTTGAACTTGGCGAGCGTTCCGTTATCTGTCTGCCGCTCGGATCGACGGAACAACACGGCCCGCACCTGCCCTTGGACACGGACACCGTCATCGCCGAGCGTTTCGCGTACCGCCTGACCGCACACGTGGCCGGACGGCATGACCTATGGGTCGGGCCTGCCATCCCCTACGGTCTCTCGCCGGAACACGCTCGCACACCGGGGACCGTCACCCTGGACCTTCGCTTGTACGCCGAGCTGATCACCAAGCTCGTCGACGAGTACGTCCGCTCCACGCCTGTCCGGTCCGTGCTCCTCATCAACGGCCATGGGGGCAATCGCGGTGCCCTGGAGGTCCTCGTCCACCAGCTTCGTCACTCCCACGGCATTACCGCCTGTGTGCTGCACCCCGCCGCACTCGCCGCCGGCCGACTTCCGATCGGCGGTGAGATGCCCGAGGCGCATGCAGGAGTCCTGGAGACCGCACTCATGCTCGCCCTCGACCCGGACCGTGTCCGACTGGACCTCCTGCCGCGCAAGGAATTCGCCGACCTTGGCCGGCGTCGAGCGATCGACCGTCTCGTACTTGATCGCGGCGTGACCTGGCCCTGGACCTCCGACGATCCCACGCTGTCCGTCGTGGGCGTCATCGGCGGCGATCCGCGAAGGGCCACCCCAGAACTCGGTCAGCAGCTCATCAGCGCGGCCCTGGACGCCGCCGCGTACGTACTCGACCGCATCGATACGGGCACGTCCCCCGGGACGTCGGAGACCTTACGGAGACACCATGCCCCTCACACGTGAGGAGAAGGACGCGTTCAAACGGGACGGCGTCGTCATACGCCGTGGTCTGGTCGCCCCCGCGCTGGTACACCGCGCCAGTTCGCTGATCGAGACCTGGTACCGAGACCTGCAACCCAACGACATCCCGGCCTACAGCCAGCGCACCTTCGCCCCCGAGCTCGGGAGCCACCCCGACATCCTGGCGCTGTACGGGCAGACGGAAGCCGCCGAACTCGCCACCGTTCTGCTCGGAGCAATCCTCCCCGTCACCACCACCCAGATCCAGGTCCGCGTACCCGAGTCCGAGTTCCCTGGCGTGCAGCCGGAGAAGACGATGCACGTGGACGGGGTCTCCTGCCCGCACCTCGACCCGAGGGAACTGCGCACCTTCTCGCTCCTCGTCGGAGTCGTTCTGTCCGACGTAAGCAGCGCACAGGACGGCGCGCTGCACTACCAGCCTGGCGGTCACCACACCATGGCGGACTGGTTCCGCACTCAGTGGGCGCTCGGCATGACGGAGCAGGTGCCACCCGAAATC
Organism: Streptomyces sp. NPDC003077; assembly: GCF_040611095.1. Classification (NCBI taxonomy): domain Bacteria; kingdom Bacillati; phylum Actinomycetota; class Actinomycetes; order Kitasatosporales; family Streptomycetaceae; genus Streptomyces; species Streptomyces sp. NPDC003077. The sequence continues at coordinate 174,650 of NZ_JBEXNM010000010.1, forward strand.
GGCCACGAGCAGGGCGTGCCCCTGCTCGGCGTCCCTGGCGACGTCCTGCTCATGCACCACCTCGTCCCGCACTCGGTGGGGCGGAACCTCACCCCCTTCCCCAGGGTGATGGCCTACTTCCGTGTCTCTCACCCGCACCACCCACGCCGCCGCCTGGAAGCTCTCCGCGACCCGTGGCTCGACTACCCGGCTCTCGCCGCCACCGCTCAGCCCGCTGCCGACAAGGAGTAGCCCATGCGTGTCATCGGACCCGAAGACATCGACGCTGCCGTACGGGCGATCGAGGACGGCGGACTCGTCGTCGTCCCTACCCGGCGCTGGTACATGATCTGTGCCGACGCGAGCAATGCGCGGGCGTGCGACAGCATCATCACGGGGAAGCGCCGCCCCAGCGGCAAGCCGCTCGCTTACGTAGCTCCCTCCATGGCGTCCTGCGAGGATCACTTCGTCCTCAGCCCGGAGGCCAGGCGACTTGCCGCGGCCTTCTGGCCTGGTGATCTCGCACTGCTGCTGCCATGGAAGGACGCGGAAGAAGCTGGCCGGCACGTGGCGGTGGGATCACCTGCCCTGGTCACGATCGCTCCCGGCTTCCTCGGAGACCTCGCGTCGGCGGTGAAAGTCCCCCTCGCGGCCACCACGGCGAACGTCTCCGGGGACGCCGGCCCGAACGATCCGGGCCCGGCCATCACCGTCGACCAGGTCCACGCCTTCCTTGCCGTCTCGGGCCTGGACGCAGACGTCCTGGTCGACGGCGGGGTGTGCCCTGCGGCGAACCACATGACCATCGTCGACTGCTTCACCCCGGAGGCCAGGCTGGTGCGCACGGGGCTCGTCCACCAGCGGGCCCTTTCGGCAGCGCTCGGCACCGAGATCCGGACCGCTTGACGACCTTCGCCTCCTCCTGCTTAGCAAGCAGGAGGAGGCCACCGGAGCGAACATGATGTCTACGACCGGCGGTCAGTCATTCATTGACATGCACCCGGCGAGGGGTGATGCCGCGCTGCGGCGGGTCCTGGAGGACGCCTCGATGGGGCGGTGGGAAGGACCGCGGGACTTGCTGGCGGCTACTGGTTCCGACTGGGATCGCCGGATCTTCCGCCTCCAGGTTCTCGCGGAAGCGGGAGCGCGGCTACGGTTCGCCGACACCTGGGCGAAGGCAGAACCGCGCTCGTCGCACGCACTGGCCCTCCTCGCGAACGTGCAGGCCCTCCGCGCGATGATTGCCGGGCGTGACGCCGGCTGGTCGCTGATGGAGGAGGCGTGGGCCACCTGTCATGCCGCGCTGGATGTGTGGCCGCACGACGTGGCGCCCTTCGTGGTGATGCTCGCGCTGCTGCGGACGCACACGCCCGACCGGGCGACGCTGCAGCAGGTGTGGGCGGAGATCAAGCAGCGTGATCCGTGGAACCGCGAGGCTCATCACGAGGTCGTCACCTACTTGTTCTCGCGCTACCACGGCGAGGCCGGGGAGGCGATGTGGTGGGCCGAGGAGCAGGCGTCCGCTGCCCCGCGAGGGCTGCCGATCGCTGTCCTGCCGCTGGTCGTGATCGCCGAAGACCACCGATCGCGCCAGGAGCGAGACCGGACGGCCTACGGGCTGACCATCCACCCTTGGATCGACTGCCCGCAGATTGATCATGTGCTGGAGTGCTGGTGGCGGTATCGCGCGCCCCGTCCGCACGCCTGCTTCGCCGACGATGCCAACTACCTTGCGCACGCGCTGTCGTTCGCCACCCGGCACAGCGAGGCCCTGGATGTCTTCGACGCGATCGGCCCCTACGCCACCAAGGTGCCCTGGTCCTACTGCGGCCAGGCCGGCGAACTGTTTGCCCGGCACCGCGCCTGGGCCTACAGCCCGCCGTGGCGCCGACACCGCTGAGCACCCCCTTGCACACCCCGATGAAGGAAGGACGGCACCCCCATGCCTTTTGATGTCTCCCGTGTCTCCGACGAGGAACGCCTGAAGCAGCTCGGCTACCAGCAGACGCTGGCCCGCTCCATGTCCGGCCGGGCCAACTTCGGCGTCAGCTTCACGATCATCTCCATCCTCTCGGGCTGCATGACGCTCTACGGCTATGGCATGAACACCGGCGGACCCACGGTGATCATGTGGGGCTGGCCGTTCGTCGGCCTGATGACGCTGTTCGTCGGGCTGTCCATGGCAGAGGTGTGCTCCTCATATCCCACCAGCGCGGGCCTGTACTTCTGGGCGTACCGCATGGCACCCCCCAGAACGGCCGCGGCGTGGGCATGGTTCACCGGCTGGTTCAACACCCTGGGCCAGATAGCGGTGACCGCGGGCGTCGACTTCGGCGCCGCCACCTTCCTCAACGCCCTGCTCGACCTTCAGTTCGGCTTCTCCGCCACTCCCGGCCACACCATCACGCTGTTCGGGATCATCCTCGTCCTGCACGGTGTGCTGAACACCTTCGGGGTCCGCATCGTCGCCTTCCTCAACGAGGTGTCCATCTGGTGGCACATCGTCGGCGTGGTCGTCATCTGCGGTGCCCTGGTGCTCGTGCCCGAGCACCACCGGTCGACGGGCTTCGTCTTCGGCGAGTTCGTCAACGAGCGCGAGATCCGCGGCTGGAGCACGCAGAGGCTGGCGGAGCGGATGGCCGAGGTCGGCCACCCGGTGAACCAGTCCGCGATCTGGCGCATCGAGAGCGGCAAGCCTCGCCGTAGGGTCAACCTCGACGAGGCCCTCGGCTTCTGCAAGGTCTTCGACATCCCGCTCGACGACCTGGCCAGCCCGCCGGGCCACGTCTCCAACGCCGAGGTGCGCAAGCTCGTCGGCGAATACGTCGAGCGCTGGAAGGGCTGGCGAGCCGCCCGCAAGCCCCTGGACCGCGCCAAGGCCGACATCGACGACTACATCAAGGCCCCCCCGACCAGGCGGACATGGTCAAGGGCCTGCTCACCCACGAACTCTCCGGCGCCGCCGGTAACGACTTCACGCGCTACGACTCCGTGCCCGCCCGGCACCGAAGCCTGCTCGGCGACGCCGCTCCTGCCGAGCCCGACGCCGAGTAACCGTTTCACCTGACGCTCCGGCGCTACGAACGCCGGACGGCAGGCAGCACATCAACAACGCCCATCCCTGAACGATCAATACGGCATGGCCGGGGTTGCCGCCCCTTCACGGCCGGCCGGGACGAGAATCACCCTTGCCCAAGAACGCCCTGCCCGTTTCCCAGATCGCCCATCTCCTCGGCGTCCCGGAGGAGAACCTCCGCACGCTCATGGCTGAGCGGACGGACTCCCACGGCGACCCCACGCTCGTCGGGCTCACCGTCGCCGAAGCCGCCCGGCGCATCGGCATCGGCCGCACCAAGATGTACGAGTACGTCACCTCCGGCGAGATCGCCTCCGTCAAGATCGGCAGCCTTCGCCGAATACCCGCGGAGGCGGTGAACGAGTTCCTCGCACGGCGCCTGAGCGCCGGCGACCTCGCGGCTGCAGCCTGAGGGGCGGCGACATGGCGAAGAACTCCCGTCAGCCCAACGGTGCGTCCTCCATCCACCAGGCCAAGGACGGCCGTTGGCATGGCTACGTGACCGTCGGCGTCAAGGACGACGGCAGGCCCGACCGCCGCCACGTCACCAGCAAGACGCGGGCCGAAGTGACCAAAAAGGTCCGCGAACTGGAGCGGCAGCGTGATGCGGGCACCGTTCGCAAGGCTGGTCAGATCTGGACGGTCAAGACCTGGCTCACCCACTGGGTGGAGAACATCGCAGCTCCCAGCGTCGGCGAGTACACCATCGACGGCTACCGCGTCGCGGTCTACCACCACCTGATCCCCGGTCTCGGCGCCCACCGCTTGGACAAGCTCGAACCGGAGCACCTGGAACGCCTGTACGAGAAGATGCGGGAGAAGGGCAGCGCCGCCGGCACTGCGCACCAGGCTCACCGCACCGTGCGCACCGCCCTCAACGAGGCCGTCCGTCGTCGGCACCTCACGACCAACCCGGCGGCCATCGCCAAGGCGCCGAAGGCCGAAGAGGAAGAGGTCGAGCCGTACTCCGTCGAGGAGGTCCAACGCCTCCTTCTCGAAGCGGACAAGCACCGCAACACCGCACACTGGGTCATCGCGCTCGCCCTCGGCCTGCGCCAGGGCGAGGTCCTCGGCCTGAAGTGGGCCGACGTGGACTTCGAGGCGAGCGTCATCCGCGTTCGCCGTGGACGACTGCGGCCTCGCTACAAGCACGGCTGCGGTGACCGCTGCGGACGCAAGCCCGGCTACTGCCCGCAGAAGATCAACACCCGCCGCGAGACCAAGGACACGAAGTCTCGCGCCGGCACCCGCCCCATCGGTGTCCCGGAGGAGCTGATGAAGCTGCTGCGGCGGCACAAGGAAGAGCAGGACCGCGAGCGCGCCCTCGCCCGCGACCTGTGGGTGGAGAAGGGGTACGTGTTCACCTCGCCGACCGGCGAGCCGCTCAACCCCAACACGGACTTCCACAAGTGGAAGGACCTGCTCAAGGCGGCGAAGGTCCGAGACGGGCGCCTCCACGACGCCCGCCACGCCGCCGCGACCGTGCTGCTCATCCTCGGCGTCCCGGACGCGGTCGTCGACGCCATCATGGGCTGGGAGCCCGGCAAGTCGGCGCGGATGCGCCGCCGCTACCAGCACCTCACTAGCCCAGTGCTCCAGGCGACGGCGGAGAAGATCAACGGGCTGCTGTGGGCGCCTGCTCCTCGCATCGACTGACCAACCGACCCTGCGGGGGGGGGGGGCGCTAGGGGGTGGCGGGCGGGGCGGTGTTTTTGTTGGGGTGGGGGGGGGGGGGGGCAGCAGGCAGCGTTGGGGCAATA
>NZ_JBEXNM010000011.1:0-177273 GCF_040611095.1 Streptomyces sp. NPDC003077
CCAACCCTTTTTTGGCATACCGGTGATTTTTTTTCTGAGTTGTGCTCTTCCGTTGGGGGCGGTGGAGCACGCCCCGCCCCCGCCCCACCCCAGACCAGCAGAGGAATCTCGTCATGCCGTCCACCAGAGCGCCGTGCGCCCTGTCCTCCGCCCGCTCTCACCGTCTGGAATCACCATGTCCGGCAATCACCAGGTCCCCACGGCCACCGTGAAGTTTCCCCACCGCAGCAGGCGCGGCATCCTGCTCGGCCTGACCACCCCGCAACTGATCGTCGCCGGCCTCGCCGGCCTGCTCCTGCTCGCCGTGGTCCTCACCCGCGGCGTGGTCGGCGCCCTCCAGCTCCTCCCGCTGTGGGCCGTCCTCGCCCTGCTCGTCTTCGCCCGCCACCGGGGCCGTGCGCTGGCGGACTGGGCGCCGATCGCGGCCCGGTACGTCCTGCGCCGGGTGCGCGGCCAGCTCCTCTGGCTCACCCAGCCTTCCCGCCGGCCCACCCGCGAAGGACTTCTCCACCTTCCCGGCACCGCCGCCAGCCTGCGCGTGCACACCGCTCCGGACGGCCGGTACGGTGCGGTCCACGACCCGCACCACGGCACGCTGACCGCCGTGGTCAAGGTCTCCTCCCGCGCCTACGCGCTGCTCGACCCGGGCACCCAGCAGGCCAACGTCAGCGGCTGGGGACGTGCCCTGGCCGCGCTCGCCCGCACCGGGCAGATCGCGCGCATCCAGGTGATCGAGCGCACCGTCCCGGACTCCGGCGACGCGCTGCGCCGCTACTGGGAAGAGCACGGCCGACCGCACGCCCCCATGGCCGGCCCGATCTACAACGAGCTCATCCAAAGCGCGGGCCCGGCCGCGGCCCCCCACGAGGCGTACGTCGCGGTGTCCCTGGACACCAAGGCGGCGCGACGGCTGATCAATCAGGCCGGCGGCGGCCTGACCGGTTCCTTCAGCGTGCTGGCGCAGCTGACCTCCACCTTCGACCAGGCCGCGCGAACCGCCGGGCTCAACCCCACCGGCTGGCTCACCGCCCGCGAGATCGCCGCCGTCGTGCGCACCGCCTACGATCCGAAGGCGCTGGCGACGCTGGACCGGTGGTCCACCGCCGGCCGCCCCGAGGCCGAGCCCGCCGCCGGCCCCGTCGTGGTCGTCGAGAAGGCGGACCACATCGCGACCGACTCGGCCGTCCACGCCACGTACTGGGTGGAGAACTGGCCCCGGACCGAGACCTCGGCCGGCTTCCTGCACCAGCTCCTGTTCACCGGCGGGATCCGGCGCACCCTGTCGCTCTCCTACGAGCCGAAGGGACTGGACGCCGCCCTGCGCGACGTCCAGCGCAAGAAGGCCAGCGTCATCGCCGACGCCGCCGAGCGGGCCCGGCGCGGACAGGTCGACTCCGAGGCCGACTCGATCGAATACCAGGACATCAAGTCCCGCGAGCGCCAGCTCATCGCCGGGCACGCCGATGTCGCCCTGACCGGGCTGCTGACCGTCTCGGCCGACTCCGAGGACGAACTCCGCACCGCCTGCGCCGTCCTGGAGACCGCCGCCGTCGGTGCCCAGCTCGACATCCGGCCCCTGACCTGGCAGCAGGCCCAAGCGTTCACCGCCGCCGCCATGCCGCTCGCGATCGCCGCCTGACCCTCCCCCTCGAAAGAGCACCCCCATGTCCCGCACCCCCAGCCCCACCGCTCAGGACTTCGTGCCCTTCGCCACCGCCGCGCTCGACTTCCACCGCGCGCTCAACCTTCCCGGCGGCCCGCTCGTCACCACCCGGGCCGAGCTGGACGCCCTGCACGGCCACCTCGTCTCGGCGCACGGACTGCTCGACGCGCACGCCCTGCGGGTCGGCCAGCTCGTTCCGGCCGAGGGCGAGCAGCTCCGCGCCGCCCGCACCCGGCTGTGGCAGGCCGCCGAGCACGTCCATGCCGCCTACCACGCGGCGCCCCGGCCCGATTCCGGCGAAGTACCCGACCCCGAGAGGTGCCGGGCCGGCCTGCCCGAAGGCGCACCCGAACTGACCGTCTGCCAGCGCCACCAGCGCACCGCGCACCTGGTGCGCCGCCGCACGACCCCGGCCGACCTGCACGCGCCCTTCACCGGCCTTATCCGCCGCTGACCCGCCCCCCTTCCTGGAGAAACGTTCATGCCCCGCCCCCGCGCCAGCGCCTCCCCTCTGTTCGTGCCCCACAAGGCACCGCGTGCCGAGCAGCGGGCCGCCCGCGCCGGTTTCGCCGAGGCCCGCCGCCAGGCGCGCATCGCCGCAACACCGCCCCAGCACCGCGCCGAGCAGACCCTGGACCCGGAACTGCGGCCGACCTTTCCGCCGGCGGGTCGCCCCGGTCCGGCCTCGGCCCGCAGCGGCAGGCTCAACCTGCCCACCCACCGGATGACCACCGCCACCGCCAGCGGTGCCTACCCCTTCGTGGCCGAGGGCGGCCTGGGCGCGGAGGGCATCTTCATCGGCCGCGACGTCCACGCCGAAGCCGCCCTCTGCTTCGACCCCTTCTCGCTGTACAGCAGCGGCCGGATCGAGGGCTTCACCAACCCGAACGCGGTCCTGGCCGGAATCATCGGCATGGGCAAGTCCGCGCTGGCGAAGTCCATCGCCACCCGGTCGATCGCCCACGGCTACCGGATCTACATCCCGTGCGACCCGAAGGGCGAGTGGACCGGCGTCGCCCAGGCCCTCGGCGGCTACAGCATCGCGCTGGGCCCGGGGCTGCCGGGCCGGTTGAACCCGCTGGACGCCCCGCCCCGGCCCGCCTCGGTCAGCGAGGAGGACTGGTCCACGGAGGTCCGCAAGCGTCGCCTGCTGCTCCTGGCCGGCCTGGCGCGCACCGTGCTGAAGCGCGATCTGCTGCCCATGGAGCACACCGCCCTGGATCTCGCCCTCGACCTGGTGGTCGCCGAGGCAGCCGCCGGGGGCACGGTGCCCCTGCTCGGCGAGATCGCCCAAGCCCTCGGCTCCCCCGAGCGCCTCGACCGCCATATGGGGCGAGCCCCGAGGAAGGTCCTCGTCAGGCGGCCGTGCTCAGGTCCGGGCGCGGGAGAAGCGGGGTCTCCGCCACGGACGGCAGCGGGGAGACCGCCACCTCGCGCCGCTTGCGGAGCAGGGCACCGCCCGCGATGACGGCGACGATGACCAGGCCGCCGGCCACCAGCGCGCCGCGCGCCCCGGCGAGTTCCATCAGCAGGCCGAGCAGCGGCGGGCCCGCCAGGCCCCAGGCGGTGCTGGCGCTGCGCCAGACGCCCAGGACGCGGCCCCGCATGTGGGCGGGCGGGTCGGTCTGCAGGACGGTAGTGCCAGCGGTGTCCGAGATCGACTCGGCGATGGCCATCGGGAGCACCAGGACCAGCACCATCGCGAAGGACGGGGACAGGCCCACCACGATCTGGAGCAGGGCGCCCGCCGCCGCGAGCGCGCCGACCATCCGCACCGAGGGGCTGCGCAGGCGCGCGGCCAGCACGGCGCCGACGATGCCGCCGACTGCGAGGACGGAGGAGACCGTGCCGAACGCCCCGGCGCCGCCGTGCAGCGTGGTGGTCACCAGGACGGCCAGCGTCAGCTGGTAGTTGCGGCCGAAGATGGCGCTCAGTCCGGTGATCACGGCCAGCGCGACCAGGCGCGGGCGGCGCAGGAAGAACACGAATCCCTCACGGGCCCCGGTTCCCCGCTCCGTGCGCTGGGCGCGCCGGTCCCGGGAAGCGGCCTTCGCGGGCGCCTGGACCTCCTGGCCGGACGGCTCGCGCAGTTCCTTGGCGACCGGGCGCAGGAACGGGATGACCGCCGCGACGAACAGGAACGACACGCCGTTCGCCGCGTAGGCGGCACCGGTGCCGAGGAAGGCGACGACCGCACCGGCCAGCGCCGTACCGGCGAGTCGGCCCACGCTGTGGACCAGCGAGCCCACCGCGATGGCGGACGGCACGTCCTTGGTCGGCACCAGGTCGTTGCCCAGCAGGGCGCAGGCCGGGCTGTCGATGGTCGCGATCAGACCGGTGACGGCGGCCAGCGTCATCAGCATCGGCACGTTGAGCATGTCGAACGCGACCAGCGCCGCCGTGGTGAAGGCGATCAGGCCCAGCACGGCCTGGCTCACCGCGGCCGTGAGCTTGCGCGGCCAGCGGTCGACGGCGGCACCGCCCAGCAGGCCCATCAGCAGACCGGGCGCGGCCTGCACGGACAGCGACAGACCGGTGGCCGCGGCGGAACCGGTGAGCTGCAGCACGAGCAGGTTCTGCACGGTGAGCTGCATCCACGTACCGGCGTTGGAGACCAGGTTGGCCACCGACCACCAGCGCATGCTGCGGTAGCGCAGCGAGCGCCACGGCGCGTGGTCACCGCCGCCGCCCGCCTTGCGACGGGCCAGGGCGCGGAGCCGGCCGGGGCGGGGGGTGGGGCCGGTGGGGTGGGCGGTGTCGGTGGCGTTGGGCGTACCCGTGTCCGGGGTGTCCGTCACGTCGGTCGCGCCCGTCACATCGGTCGCACCCGTCACGTCCATCGCGCTCCTCGCGTCCGGAGCGGGCGCGGTGGACGGGATGGACGAGGACGAGGGCGCGGGCGCCTCGGTGGGCGGGGCGGGCGAGCGCTCCGGCAGAGCTGCGCGTCGGCGCAGGGCTGGGCGCTTCAGCAGGGCAGAGAAGGAGGAAGGCACAGAAGACGACGACTTCGTGAAGAGCCCATCAGGCTCGGAAAGCGGAATCGGCGCAAGAGCGGACACCGGCTGCGGCGCGCGGCGGCTCCGCCGAGATCTGGCTGCGCTGTCCGTCGACGCCCCGGGCGAACACGGAAGGACCCCTTCGGCTCAGCGATAACCCATCCTCACAGACCAATGCGGTCAGTCGGCGACCTCCCCTGCCGACAACGACCGGCCCACTGCGCCCGATCCCTTGCGCCCCAAGGGCTCCGGCACAGTGGGTGGGGTTGCTCACAGGGGCCCGCGGGCCCCTGCGGAAGCGTCGTCCGGGGCGTCTGGGGAACCCGTTCCGCACACGCCGGAGAGCGTGGTGGAAAGGGGAGGGGGGCGGGGACGTACCGCGTCACGCTGTCGGGCCGGGGACCGGCCCGCACCCCTACCGCCCCACCGCTTCCCCCTGTCCACCCCTTCCGCCGCACTGCCGTCCTATCGCCGGAGGAGACGTATGAACGGGCAACAGCAGGGCCACGCCGCGCGGGTCGCGGTGATCACGGGTTCGGACTCGGGCATCGGCCGCGCCACCGCCGTACGCCTCGCCGAGCAGGGCGCGGACATCGGCATCACCTGGCACCGCGACATCGAGGGCGCCCGGCGCACCGCCGAGGAGGTGCGTGCCCTGGGGCGGCGGGCGGCGGTCGCCCACCTCGACCTGACGCTGCTGCCGGACGCCGCCGAGGTGATCGACCACCTCGCCGAGGAACTGGGCGGCCTGGACATCCTGGTCAACAACTCGGGCACCGGCACCGCCACGCCGTTCCTGGACCTGGACCTGGCCACCGTCCGGCAGGTCCTCGACGTCGATCTCATCGGCCCGTTCCTGTGCGGCCAGCACGCCGCCCGGCACATGATCCGGCAGGGCCGGGGCGGCCGGATCGTCAACGTCACCAGCGTCCACGAGCACCAGCCGCGGGTGGGCGCGGCCCCTTACTGCGCGGCCAAGGGCGGGCTCGGGCTGCTCACGCAGGTCATGGCGCTGGAACTGGCCGAGCACGGCATCACGGTCAACGCGGTGGCGCCCGGAGAGATCGCCACGCCGATGACCGGCCAGACCGACACCGACGTGCACACCGAGCGGCGCCCCGGGATCCCGGTGGGCCGTCCGGGTGACGCCCGGGAGGTCGCGGCGGTGATCGCCTTCCTCTGCGGCCCGGACGCGAGCTACGTCACCGGGGCCTCGTGGAGCGTGGACGGCGGAATGCTGCGGATGGGGCCGCAGGCCGGGTCGCATTTGGAGAGCGATGCCTGGCGGCGGCCGTAGCGGCCGTAGGGGATGCGCGGGCGGGGTGGGGCGTCTGGCGGGGGCGTCGGGCGCCTGGCGGAGGCGTCGGGCGCCTGGCAGGGGCGTCGGGCGCCTGGCGGAGGCGTCGGGCGCCTGGCGGAGGTGGGGTCGCGCCTGGCAGAGGCGGGGTGGGTAGGGACGCGGGGCCTGGGCGGGCGTGGGTGCGGTAGGGGCCTGTGGACGGGTACGGGCCGGGTGGGTGGATAGGGGCCGGTGGGTGGATACGGACGAGAACGTGGGCGGCGCGGCTCTTGGGGCGCCGCCCAGCGTTTTCTCGCGTCTTGGCCTTTCTCCGACCGCCCGTTCTCCGGATTCCTCCCCCGTTCTGTCGTCGCCGGATTTCTCGTCGCCGGTTTTCTCGTCGCCGGATTTCTTCCGGCCGGTTCCCTCCTCGCTCTCCCGCCGGATCAGCCGAAGTCCTCCGCGCTCATTCCCGCCTCGTCCATCTTTCTGCGGAGTTCTCTGCCGACCGATCCGTCGGCCTGGCCGCTGCGGGTGGCGTCGCCGCCTCGTCCACCAGCGGTTTCACTCGTACGGGCGGGACGGTCGGCGCCGCGCTGCCGGGCGCGCGAGGTCGCGCCGGGGCCTTGGTCGGCGGCCCCCGATTTCCGGCCGCCGGACGAATTCCGTCCCTGGTCGGTGGTACGGGTGGTCTTGGGCCGGTTCTCTTCGGGTACCGTCATGGCCTTTCACCTTTCAGCGCGGTGCGCGGTTTCCTTCGGGTGTTTCCGGGGATTCGTCGGGGGTTCCTGGATTGCCGGGTTCCAGGATTCCTGGATTCCTGGCGGGAGTTCTTTCGAGGGTTCTTCAGGTTTTCGTCGGGATTTCGTCGGAGGCGGGCCCCGCACCGGCTCAGAGCTCGTCGTCGTCCACGCGGTGGACCGCCGCCTCCTCCGCCGAGGCCGCCCCGCCGTCGATGCCGACGTCCTCGCCCACGACGTCGCTCGGCAGGTTCGAGCCGGGCTCGTCTGGCCTGGTCAGGCGGCCCGCGCGGTCTTCTCCGGCCAGGTCGTCCACCGGTTCGCCGTCCTTGCCCGGCTGGTCGCCGATGCCGTCGCCGTCCGGCACCTGGACGTCGGGGACCTCCTCGGCGAGCCGCTGGTCCAGGGATTCGCCCTCGCGCTGCTCTTCGATGGTCGTGCCGTAGCGGTTGACCCCGAGGGGTTTCTCGGGGGGCGAGTAGCCCTTGTCGAGGAGTTCGTCGGTCCCCGGTTCGTCGAGGCTGTTCTCCATGTCGAGGAAGTCGGGGTTGTCGGGGTCGTCGGTGTTGCTCGGCTGGTAGATCTCGTCACCCGTGGCGTCATCGGACACGGTGCACTCTCCTCGTTCCTGGGGTCACTCCTGGCTCTTGCGCTCCTTGCCTTCGGAGTAGTGGCTTCCCGGCACCCCCTCCGCAAAACGGTTGAACCCCACCAAATTGCCCCACCCGACGAGGTGAGGACGGGGGACCCCGCACGGGCGGGACCTTGGTCACGTGCGTTCCCGTGCATTCCGTGTGTTCCGCGCGTCCCGTGCGTGCTGCGTGTTCCGTACGTTCCGTGCGGCGCGGCACTACGACCTGGCGTCCTGGCCGTGCAGGATGCTGAGCACTTCCTCGTCCGAGACCTGGTCGAAGTTCTCGTACGCCTCCCCCACGGCACGGAAGTGCTCCGGCTGGTGGAGGCACACGAAGTCGTCGGCCTCCTCGCGCATCAGCGCGGCGGTGCTCGGGCCGCACACCGGGGCGGCCAGGATCAGCCGACCGGGCCCGCGGCCCCGTAGGTGGCGCAGGGCCGCACGCGCGGTGGCGCCGGTGGCCAGCCCGTCGTCCACGACGATCACGGTGCGGCCCTCGACCTGGAGCGGGGGCAGCCCATGCCGGTACAGGTCCTCGCGGCGGTGCAGCTCCGCCCGCTCGCGGGCCACCTCCGCGCCGAGCCGGTCCTCGGACAGGCCGAGCATTTCCAGGGCCCGTTTGTCGTACAAAGGCGGATCCTCGTCGACGATGGCGCCGATTCCCACCTCCGGCTGCCCCGGCACGCCGATCTTGCGGGCGACGAGGATGTCGAGCGGGACGTGCAGCACCCGCGCCACCGCCGCCCCGACGGGCACACCCCCGCGCGGCAGGGCGAGAACGATGGTGTTGAAGAGTTCGTTGTCGGCGTTCCATTCGAGGAATCTGGTGGCGAGCTGCTCGCCGGCGTCGCGGCGGTCATGGAATCGCATGGGACGGTCTCCTTGATGTCCTCTTGATGTCCTTCCGCGGACGTATGTGACCTCCGGGGGCCTTCCGTGGGTCGTTTTCGTGGGCGTTCTCAGGGGTCGTTCTCATGGGCCGTTCTCGTGGGTTCGCGTGGGGCCCGTGTGTCTCAGCGGGCCTGTGAGGGGGCGGGCGGCGGTTGCCCGCCTTCCCTTCCCGGCCTGCGCGGGTGCCCAGGACCAGCCTGGCCCCGTCGAGCCCGGTGAGCGCGCCCGGGGACTTCCGGGTACCCACGGCGGGCCCGCGCGCACCGGGGCGCTTCCGTTTCCGCGCCCGCCCTCTCCCGCGCCCGCCCTCGCTTCCGTACGCGTCCCCGTCTTCCTTCGTACGCGCCCGCGCCCCCGCATGTCCGCACGCGCCCCCGCCTCGTACGGGCCCCAGCCTCCGGATGCCCGTACGCGTGTCCCCGGCTGCTCGTACGCGTCTCCGTATGCGCCTCCGGGCGCTCGTACCCCGGTCCCGCCACCACTAGCGCACGAAAGGGCCCGGGCCCCGTCGCGCGAGCGGGATCCCGGGCCTGGGGTGGCCGTCATCCGACGGGCAGGAGGACCTGCTCCGCGGTGGGGATGGCGGGAGGAGGGGGAGCCGGACGCAGCGGCGGGCCCGTGGGCGCGTCGGTGCGAACGGTGAACCAGACGACCTTTCCCTCGTTCGTGGCGTGGGTGCCCCAGCTGTCGCTGAGGGAGGCGATCATCGCCAGACCGCGCTGCGGGGTGGCCAGCGGGACCGCGGTATACAGCCGCGGCAACCGGGAATCTTTGTCGGCGACGGACGCCGTCAGGCGACGGCCGGTCCACCGCAGTTCGAGCGTGCACGTCTTGTCCTCACCGGCGTGCCGGTAGACATTGGTCAGCAGTTCGCTGACGCCCAGGCCCACCGCCTGCATGAGCGGTTCGAGACCCCAATGCCGCAGGTGGGCGGCGACGATGCGCCGCACCTGGGCTATCCGAAACGGGTTCGCTTCGGCGTCGAGGGTGTACTGGCGACTGACTTCGGTGATCACGACTGCGACTCCCTCCTCGTCGGGAGGAGCCGGCCCTGCCGGGCGCTCCTCGCGTCGCCTGGAGTGACGCAGGAGCGAACACGAACCGTGATCGACCGGACACTCCCTGAGTGCCACCAGGTTCACCCTCCCGGCGCGATCCCGCAACGCCGGGCCGGGCGGGCACGGCCCCCGCGAACGGTCGCCCGGCGATCGATCGCCGGGCCGTCGTCGCTGGTCGGAGGCTGCTCCGGGGGTAGTCGGGGGCAAGCCGCGCGTGGCCGGGGGCGGACGGTGCGTGCCCGGGAGCAGCGGGCGCATGGGCGGAGCGCGGACGGCGCGTGCCCGGGGAGCGAGGGGCGGCGTGGAGGCGTCCGTGGAGCACCCGCGCGCCCCAGGGGGGAGGGGCGAACGACGGCCGGTTCCACGTCGGCGGACGGAGGGGGCCGGACACGGGCGAACGGAGAGCGAGGGCATCGCCGACGGCCCCGCTCCCCACCGTGCCGCCGTCCGGGGGATGGGCGGCGCGTTGGGGAGCGGCCGTTCGGGTGACCGCCGACGGCCCGGCCGAGTGGCCGCCGACGGCCCGGTCGGGCACGGCGCGCGGCCACCGCCCCGCCCTCCTACGCACCCGCCTCCCTACGCCCGCCCGTCCACCCGCTCGCCCACCCACCCGCTCCGGCCGATCGGCCGGTCAAAAATCGCGCCGTTCCGATGCCCGGCGCACATTGAGGGAGGCGCCCACCGCTCGGCACCCCGTCGGGGTACCGCCGTCCGGGGACGGCGCCCGCGCCGGTCGAGCGGTGGCGCGGGTCCCGGCACGGCGGTCGCCGCACGGGGGTCGCCTACGGGCGGGCACCGCACGCGAGGAGAACACGGCCATGGCGACGACACCGCGCCGCACCCCCACGCCACCCGACACCGACGAGGACTTCCGCCGGCTGGCGCGGCTGGCGCCGGGCCCCGCCCGTGAACTGCTGCGCCATCAGGTCATCGGGGCGTGGCTGCCGATGGCCGAGCGGATCAGCCGCAGGTTCCGCAACAAGGGCGAGACCGCCGCGGACCTTCGCCAGGTGGCGGCGATGGCGCTGGTCAAGGCCGTGGACCGGTACGACCCGGATCTGGGTCACTCCTTCGAGGCCTACGCGGTCCCCACCATCATCGGCGAGCTGAAACGCCACTTCCGGGACTACCTGTGGACCCTGCACGTCCCACGCAGCGTCCAGCAGGCGCGGTCCCGGGTCCGGTCCGCGGTCGCCGACCTCGAACAGGAGCTGGGCGGGCGCCGCCCCACCGTGCGGGAGATCGCCGCCCGGACCGGGCTGTCCGAGGAGGACGTGCTGCTGGGCCTGGAAGCCGGCACCGGGTGCGCCCCCGTCTCCCTGGACGCCGTGACGGGCATCGCGGACGACCTGACGGTGTACGACACCCTCGGCGCCGAGGACGTCGCGCTGGAGCGGGTGGTGGACCGCGAGACGCTGCGGCTGCTGCTGGCGGACCTCTCCGAGCGGGAGCGGCGCGTCCTGCACCTGCGGTTCTTCGTGGAACTGTCCCAGAGCCAGATCGCCGAGAACGTGGGCGTGTCGCAGATGCAGATCTCCCGCATCCTGAACCGGCTGTTCTCCCAGATGCGGCAGCGACTGGCGGCCTGCGACTGAGCACCAGGGGTTCCCGTCCTGTGGCAGGCGGGCGTTCTCTCGGGCGTCCCCGCCACCCGCCTGCCAAGCGTTCCCGCCGTATGGCAGGCGGGCGTTCTCTCGGGCGCTTCGCCTCGCCCCTCCGTGACCCCGGAAGCGAAAAGTCCGATTGGCACGTAAATACGGGGGTACTGGCGTTGCTGCCGCCCCGGTCGTCCCGGGCGGTGCCCGACAACCCGCGACGATCCCCCGTCACACCCCTCTTGGGAGGACCCCATGGCCGCGATGAGCCCCATCGACCTTCAGAAGGCGCTCAAGGGCGCGCACTACCCCGCGAAGAAGAAGGACCTGGTCGACTGCGCCAAGCACAACAAGGCGAAGAGCCAGGTCGTGGACACGATCTCCGGCCTGAAGGAGAACGACTTCGACGGCCCCAACGACGTGCAGAAAGCGGTCTTCCACAACGGCTGACCCGGCGACGCGCTCACGCTCACGGAAGGACCCTCATGGACACCGCATCCGCTCCCCCGTGGAAGCACGCAGTGGTCACCGGTGGCGCCGGTTTCGTCGGTTCGCATCTGTGCACGGCGCTCCTCGATCAGGGGACCGCCGTCACCTGTGTGGACGACTTCTGCACCGGCTCCCCGGAGAACGTGGCCCACCTTCGGGACCGGCCGGGCTTCACCCTGGTGGAGGCCGATGTCGGTGAACCCTTCGGTGTGGCCGGGCCGGTCGACCTCGTCCTGCACTTCGCCTCGCCGGCCTCCCCGGCCGACTATCTGCGGTTGCCGCTGCACACGTTGCGCACCGGCAGCGCGGGGACCCGCAACGCGCTGGACCTGGCCCGCGCCTCGGGGGCCCGCTTCATACTCGCGTCCACGTCCGAGGTGTACGGCGACCCGCTGCGGCACCCGCAGAGCGAGGACTACTGGGGCAACGTCAACCCGGTGGGGCCGCGCAGCGTGTACGACGAGGCCAAACGGTTCTCCGAGGCGCTCACCATGGCCGAGGCCACCTCGCGCGGCACCAACACGGGCATCGTGCGCCTCTTCAACACCTACGGCCCCCGGATGCGCGGCCACGACGGCCGCGCCGTCCCTACCTTCGTCTGCCAGGCGCTGGCCGGCGAACCGCTCACGGTGACCGGCGACGGGCAGCAGACGCGTTCGCTGGCCTACGTGGACGACACCGTGCGCGGCATCCTGGCCATGGCCGCGTCGGACCTGCGCGGCCCGGTCAACCTCGGCAACCCCGTCGAGATCACCATGCTCGACCTGGCCCGCAAGATCATCGGGCTGGCCGGGTCGCGCTCGGACATCCGCTTCATCGACCGCCCGACCGACGACCCCGCCGTCCGCTGCCCCGACATCACGCTGGCGCGCGGCAAGCTGCTGTGGGAGCCCCGAATAGCCGCCGACGAGGGGCTGGCCCGGGTGATCCGCTGGTTCCGCGAGCGGCGCACGGCTCCCGAGCCGGTCCGCGTCCCCGTGCCGGAGACGGCGGGACAGGTGGTGTGACGCCGCCCCGGCTTCCGGGCGGTAGCGGCTTCCTGGCGAAGGCTGCCGGGTGGTGGGCGGTGCCGTAGGTGTCCCCGGTCGGCAATGGATCGGGGGCGATGGCGGCCGGGTGGCGTCGGCTTGGTGGCGGTGCCCTGGTGGCACCGGCCGGGTGGCGTGCGAGGGCGTCGGGCGGGCGCCGGTGGTGACGGCCCGGTGCGTACGGGGGTGTACGCGCCCACGACGGTGTGCGCGTACGCCCGCCCGAGGCCGCCGATCCGTTGCCGTGTCTCCCCGTGTCTTCCCATGGCGCGCGGGCACCCCCCGAACCGGTCACGCGCGTGGCGTGAGGTGGCCGGGGTGCCCGGCGCCGTGTGGCGGGCGCGTGCACCACAGGTGTGTCGCCGTCCCCCTTCCCTCTTCCCCCTTCCCTCCTCCTTCCTCCCTGTCGGCCTACGTCCGCCCCTTCTCTGTCGTCCCGACCCGGCCTCCCGTTCTCTGTCGTCCCGGTCCGGCCTCCCGTTCTCTGTCGTCCCGGTCCCGTTCTCTGTCGTCCCGCCTCCCGTTCTCGGTCGCCACCGGCCCCGGAAACGCACGGGAAAGGTCCACCCCCATCAAGTCCAGAAAGGCCCACGGCCGAGAAAGGCCCGTCCATGCGCATTCTTGGAATCAACGCCCTCTTCCACGACCCAGCAGCCGCCCTGGTGATCGACGGCCGGACCGTCGCCGCCGCCGAGGAGGAGCGGTTCTCCCGGCGCAAGCACGGCAAGCGGCCGGTGCCCTTCTCGGCCTGGGAGGTGCCCGAGCAGTCCGCCGCCTGGTGCCTGCGGCAGGCCGGGCTGCGGCCCGAGGACCTCGACGCGGTCGCGTACTCCTTCGACCCGGACCTGGCCCGGCCCGCCGACGCCATGGGGCTGGACGACCCCTGGGACCACCTGCGCCTCACCTACGCCCGTGAGGCGCCCAACTTCCTGAGCGAGGCGCTGCCCGGCCTCGATCCCTCCCTCGTCCACTTCGTGCCGCACCACATGGCGCACGCCGCCTCCAGCGCGTACGCGGCGCCCGACGCGGAGACGTGCTCCGTCCTCGTCTCGGACGGCCGGGGGGAGGCGACCTCCCACCTGGCCGCGCAGCGGATCGGCGACCACCTGGAACCACTGGCCGCGCAGCGACTGCCGCACTCCCTCGGACTGGTCTACGAGGAACTGACCGAACACCTCGGCTTCCTGCGGTCCTCCGACGAGTTCAAGGTGATGGCGCTCGCGTCGTACGGCACCCCGCGGATGCTCCCGGAGCTGCGCAAGTACGTGCACCCCACCGGGGACGGCGGGTTCCGGGCCACGGGCGTGCCGTGGACGGAGTTCTCCGAGCCGCTGCGGCCGGGCGAGGCGTGGACGCAGCGCCACGCCGACCTGGCCGCCAGCGCCCAGGCGTGCCTGGAGGAGACGCTGCTCGACCTCGCCCACTGGTTGCACGGAAACACCCACGACCGGGTGCTGACGCTGGCGGGCGGGGTGGCGCTCAACTGCGTCGCCAATTCCCGCGTCGCCCGGGAGGGCCCGTTCGACCGGGTGTGGGTGCAGCCCGCCTCCGGGGACGCGGGGACGGCGCTCGGCGGCGCGCTGCTGCTCTCGGCGGAGGCCGGCCGGACGCCGAGCCCGCCCGCCGGGGCGGCGCTGGGCCGGGGGTGGTCGGACGCCGAGCTGGAGACGTGGCTCAAGACGGCGGCGGTGCCGTTCGAACGGCCCGGGGACGTCGCCGAGACGGTGGCGCGGGCGCTGGCGGAGGACCAGATCGTGGCGTGGTTCCAGGGCCGCGCGGAGTTCGGGCCGCGCGCGCTGGGGCACCGGTCGCTGCTGGCGCACCCGGGCCGGGTGGGCAATCTGGAGCGGCTCAACAACGTCAAGGGCCGGGAGCAGTTCCGGCCGGTTGCGCCGATGGTGCTGGTGGATCGGGCGGGTGAGATCTTCGACGGTCCGCTGCCGAGCCCATACATGCTCTTCGTGCACGACGTGGCGCAGGAGTGGCGGAACCGGATCCCGGCCGTCGTCCATGTGGACGGCACGGCCCGCATCCAAACCGTGGACCCCGCGGCGGAACCGCTGGTGGCCCGGATGCTGGGCGCGTTCGAGCGGCTGACCGGGCTGCCCGTCGTCGTCAACACCAGCCTCAACACGGCGGGCCGCCCCATGGTCGACGACCCCCGGGACGCGCTGGAGTGCTTCGGCTCCGCGCCGGTGGACCTGCTGGCGATCGGCCCGTTCGTCGTCCGCCGCCAGGACTTCTTCGCGAGCGAGCTGCCGGACGCGGGGGCGTCTGCCTCGGCGCCTCGGTCGGCGGGCGAGGCGGCCGGTGCTGCGGATGCGGTGGCGGAGGAGATGGCCGAGGAGTTGGCGGGGTGAGTGAGGTGAGTGGTGCGAGCGAGCAGGGGGCGGTCGCTGGTGGCGGGGCCACTGGTGACGGGGCCGTTGGCGGGCGGGCGCCTGGCAGCGGGGTGGTCACCGGCGAGTTGACCGCCGGTGGGGCGCCGCCGCCGTCCGCTCCCATTGCCGAGGCGCCCGACCGTGCTCGGCAGCGCGGTGGCGGGCCGTCGATCGCGTACGCGGTGGTCATCCCCACGCTCGGCCGCCCCAGCCTCGGGGCCTGCCTGCGGGCGCTGGCGGAGGGCGAGGGGCCACGGCCCCGGCGGATCGTGCTGGTCGACGACCGGCCGCTGGACGACTGCGAGCCGCTGCCGGTCGTCGTGCCCGACGCGCTGCGGGAACTGGTGGAGATCGTGCCGGGGTGCGCCCGGGGACCGGCCGCGGCCCGCAACGCGGGTTGGCGATCGGCCCCCGAGCCGTGGATCGCCTTCCTCGACGACGACGTCCTGCCGGACCCCACCTGGGCGGCCGACCTGGCCGCCGACCTGGCGGTGGCCGATCCGGCGACCGCCGCCGTGCAGGCCCGGATCACCGTCCCGCTACCCACGGACCGGCGCCCCACGGACTGGGAACGCAACACGGCGGGGCTGGCCTGCGCCCGGTGGATCACCGCCGACATGGCCTACCGCAGGGCCGCGCTGGAGACGGTCGGCGGATTCGACGAGCGGTTCCGGCGCGCGTTCCGGGAGGACGCCGACCTGGCGCTCCGCGTCATCGACGCGGGCTGGTCCATCGCGACCGGCGACCGCCGCACCACGCACCCCGTACGCCCCGCCGACCGCTGGGTCTCCCTGCGGACGCAGGCGGGCAACGCCGACGACGTCCTGATGACCCGGGTGCACGGCCGGAGCTGGTGGGCGCGGGCCGGCGCGCCGCGCGGGCGGCTGCCGCGCCACCTCGCGGTGACCGCGGCGGGCATCACGGCGCTGGCGCTTGCCGCGGCGGGCCGGCCACGGGCCGCGGCCGGCTGGGCGGGCGCGTGGTGCGCGGGCACCGCCGAGTTCGTGTGGGCCCGGATCGCACCCGGGCCCCGCACGGCGCGGGAACTGACGACCATGGCCGTCACCAGCGTCGCCATTCCCCCGGCCGCTTCCGCGCATTGGCTGCGCGGCCTGCTCCGGCACCGGCACGCCGCGCCGGTCTCGGCGCGGGGGGCGCGGGGAGTGTCGCGGGCGGGGGTGCTGGAGAAGGCGTGAGGGGGCGGGGCGGGGCCCTGCCTGACCCGCCGGCATGTTCGCGGATGGCGCGCGGGTGATTCTCTGGAATGGATCGGCGTGTGGAGATCTGTGGCTCCCGCGGAATCAGGTGCTTACTGGCGATCTCCGCGTGATGTCGCGTGGCGGTTGCCCCCACCGCAGGCCAGGACGCGCGCACCGAGCGACACCACGCCGTGAAGCTCGGCAGCGGAATCAGGCGCCTACGGTCCCATCGATGCCCTCACGCAGAAAGTCCGCGTGCCCGTTGTGGCGGCCGTATTCCAGGAGCACGTGCATCATCACCATCCGCAGCGATACCTCCTCGCCCCACCTTGGCTGATATGCGACCTGGTCCAAGGATTCGGCCTCCCGCTCGATACGGCGCGAGTTCTCCACCTCGACCTCCCAGGCTGTGAACGCCTCGTCCCTGGTCGACGCGCTCGCGTCGTACGCCGCCTGGAAGTCGCTCTTGCCGGACCAGACGAGGGGCACGTCGTGGTCTTCGAACGCTCGGCGGAACCAAGCACGCTCCACCTCTGCCATGTGCCGCACCAGACCGAGCAGCGAAAGCGTGGACGGCGGCATCGACTGCTGCCGTAGTTCCTCGTCGGTGAGCCCTTCGCAGTTCATGGCAAGGGTCGTGCGGTGATAGTCGAGAAAAGCGCGGCGCATATCGCGTTCGCTTCCGAAACTGGGCGGTGCTGAGCGTTTGCCGCCGGTCACTGGCCATGGTCCTCATCCGTGCCTGCGTTCGGGGCCAGTACCTACCGCCGTCGGCCGTCCCCGGACCAGGGACGTCAATCGGACCCGGCCGCACCACGGAGGTCGCCGGTCACAGGAATCGGCGGGGCTCACCGGTCGCTCGTGGCCGCAACCACCCCATGGAACCGAGCATCCAGGGCGCTGGCGCGTAGCCTCCCGTCGATTACTGATCCTTGATCAGCGACTGTTGATCAGTGACCGCCGATCCCTGATCAACACGCCCCGGAGGCGGTTTGTCCAGGTTTTGTAGTTGAGTGCCGGGATACCTGAGGCGTGTGTTCAACACATCCACCTCTCACGCACCTACCGTCCCGGCCGGCGGGCCGTGGCTGTTCGTTCCGGACGGCCGGGGCGAGGAGCGTGCCGTGCGGCGTTCGGCGGAGTTGCCCGACGCGGTGCTCTTCGACCGGGACGGCACGCTGATCGAGGACGTGCCGTACAACGGCGATCCCCGACTGGTGCGCCCGATGCCGGGCGCGCGGGAGGCGGTCGAGGCGGTCCGGTCGCTCGGCGTGCCCATCGGCGTGGTGAGCAACCAATCGGGCGTCGCGCGCGGACTGCTGGACCAGCGGCAGGTGCGCGCCGTGCGGGACCGGGTGGAGGAGTTGCTGGGCCCGTTCGGCGTCTGGGCCGTGTGCCCGCACGGCCCGGACGACGGGTGCGCCTGCCGCAAACCCGCCCCCGGCCTGATCCTGGCCGCCTGCGGGCGGTTGCACGCCTCGCCCGCGCGCTCCGTCGTCATCGGCGACATCGGCGCGGACGTGGCGGCGGCGCGTGCCGTGGGCGCCCGCGGCGTCCTGGTCCCGACCCCGGTGACCCGTCAGGAAGAGATCGACGCGGCGAGGGACCGCGCACCGGACCTGCTGACCGCCGTCCGCGGCCTCCTCCGGGGCGGAACCCCGGCAGGAGGCACCGGCGTGACCCCGGCAGGCGTCCTGGGCGGGGCCTGGGCCGGAACCGACGGCCGCCCCGCGACCGACGCCCCCCGACCACACGAACACCCCGAGGTGAACGCCTCCACCGGCCGCGTCCGGCCCCGGGCGCCCGCGCCGGTCCCCGCAGACGCGCCGGTCCCTGCGGACGCGCCGGTCCCTGCGGACGCGCCGGTCCCCGCGGACGCGCCGGTCCCCGCGGACGCGCCGGTCCCCGCGGACGTGCCGCGCGAACCCTGCCCCGGGTGCCCCGCCACCCTCGGCGCGACGGGACGTCCGGCCACCCTCAGCGGCATGGAACGTCCGGCCGCCCTCGGCGCCACGGAAGATCCGGCCCCCCTCGGCGCCACGGAACGTCCGACCACCCTCAGCGCGACGGAAGGCACGAACGCATGACCGCGGCCGTACCACCGCACCCGCACCCTCCCCCCGCCCCGCGTTCCCCGCGCACCCTGGTCGTCCGGCTCGACAGCGCGGGCGACGTGCTGCTCGCGGGGCCCGCGGTGCGCGCGGTGGCGGCGGGTTCGCGGCACACGACGGTGCTGTGCGGTCCGCTCGGCGAGCGGGCGGCGCGGCTGCTGCCGGGCGTGGACGAGGTCGTGGTGTACGACGCGCCGTGGGTGGGCCTGGACCCGCCGCCGGTCCGGCGTGCGGAGACGGACGCGCTGGTGGCGCGGCTGGCGGCGGGCCGGTTCGACCGGGCGCTGATCCTGACCTCCTTTCATCAGAGTCCGCTGCCGGCCGCCCTGTTGCTGCGGATGGCCGGGGTGCCGTGGATCGGCGCGGACAGCGAGGACTACCCGGGCGCCCTGCTGGACCTGCGGCACCACCGGGCGGACGGCCGGCACGAGGCGCGGGCCGCCTTGGACCTGGCGGAGGCCGCGGGCTTCCGGCTGCCCCCGGACGACCCGGGCACCCTGCGCGTGGCGCCCGTTCCGGCCACCGGGCACCTGACGGGACCGGACCCGTACGTCGTCGTGCACCCCGGCGCCGCCGTACCGGCCCGGGCCTGGAGCGCGGCCCGTGCCGCGCGCGGCGTCGCCGCGCTGGCCGCGGCCGGGCACCGGGTGGTGGTCACCGGCGGCGCCGACGAGCGCGCCCTCACCGCATACGTGGCCGGCCGGCATGCCCTGGACCTGGGCGGCCGGACCGGTCTCGCCGAACTCGCCGGTGTGCTGGCCGGGGCGCGCGCCGTCGTGGTGGGCAACACCGGGCCCGCGCACCTGGCGGCGGCGGTCGGCGCCCCCGTCGTGTGCCTGTTCGCGCCCGTCGTCCCGGCCGACCGGTGGGCGCCGTACCGCGTGCCGTCCGTGCTGCTCGGGCGGCAGGGCGCGCCGTGCGCCGGGAGCCGGGCCCGTACCTGCCCGGTCCCCGGCCATCCCTGCCTGGACTCGGTGACGGACGCCGAGCTCCTCGCCGCCGTGGACTCGCTCCTGAGCCCGGACCGCGGCCCCGACCAGGAGGTGACCGTATGAACATCCTGCTGTGGCACGTCCACGGCTCGTGGACCACCGCGTTCGTCCAAGGCCCGCACACCTATCTCGTCCCCGTCACCCCCGACCGCGGGCCGGACGGCCTGGGCCGGGCCCGCACCTTCCCCTGGCCCGAGTCGGTGCGGGAAGTGCCCCCGGACGAACTCGCCCGCACGCCCGTCGACCTGGTCCTCCTCCAGCGCCCTCACGAGATCGAACTGGCGGAACGGTGGCTCGGCGGCCGGCGCCCGGGCCGTGACGTGCCCGCGGTGTACCTGGAGCACAACGCCCCGGACGGGGACGTGCCGCACACCCGCCACCCGTGCGCCGACCGTGACGATCTGCTGCTTGTCCATGTCACCCACTTCAACCGGCTGTTCTGGGACAACGGGCGCACCCGCACGGAGGTGATCGAGCACGGCATCGTCGACCCCGGCCACCGCTACACCGGGCGGCTGCCGCGCGCCGCCGTGGTGGTCAACGAGCCGGTGCGGCGCGGCCGGACCACCGGCACCGACCTGCTGCCCGCGCTGAGCGAGGCGGCTCCCCTGGACGTGTTCGGGATGCGTACGGAAGGGCTGGCAGCGCACCTGGGCCTGCCGGAGGACCGCTGCCGCGCCGCGGATCTGCCTCAGGGCGACCTGCACGCGGCGATGGCCGAGCGCCGCCTGTACCTCCACCCGATCCGCTGGACGTCGCTGGGACTGTCCCTGCTGGAGGCCATGCACCTGGGGATGCCGGTGGTCGCGCTGGCCACGACGGAGGCGGTGGAGGCGGTGCCGGCGGGCGCGGGCGTCCTGTCCACCCGCCCGGAGGTGCTGGCGGAGGCGGCCCGCAGGTACGTGCACGAGCCGGAGGCCGCCGCCGAGGACGGCGCCCGCGCCCGGGACGCGGCCCTCGGGCGGTACGGGCTCAAGCGCTTCCTGCACGACTGGGAGCGCGTGATCGAGGAGGTGACCCGGGGATGACCGGTCAGGCGAGGGACGAGCGGGGAACAACCGCACGGACGGTGGCTGGTGAACGCGTGGCGGACCGGACGGCAGCCGAACGCCGGGGTTCCGGGCAGTCGGCAGCCGAACGCCGGAGTCCCGAACGGCCGGCAGCCGAAGGCCGGCTCTCCGAGCAGTCGGCGGGCGAGCAGCACGCCGCCGAACGGCCGGCGGCCGGTGGTGGGCTGACCGCGCGTACGGCGGAGGAGTACCGGCCGACCGCGCCCACGGTGGGCGAAGGGCCGCCAGGGGCCCCCCGCGGCTCGGCCGACCTGGCGATATCCGGGCAGGGCAGCGGCAGCACGGGTCGGCCGGTGCGCGGGGACACCCGGCCGGGCCGGGGCGCACCCGGCCGCCACCGGGCGCCCGGGCGGGGCATCACCGGCCAGGACGTGACCGGGCGCGCCCCCGCCGGGCCCCCCGGGCGGCGGGTGACACCGGCGCCGGCGGTCGCGGGACGGTCCGGTGCGGCCGGCCCGTACACCGTCGCCCTGGTGTCCGAACACGCCAGCCCCCTGGCCGTCCTGGGCGGCGTGGACGCCGGCGGGCAGAACGTGCACGTCGCCCACCTGGCCGCCGCCCTCGCCGACCGCGGCCACCAGGTGGTCGTCTACACCCGGCGGGACTCCCCCGACCTGCCCGCCCGGGTGCCGCTGCGGCCCGGTGTCGAGGTGCGGCACGTCACGGCGGGTCCGCCCCGGCACGTCCCCAAGGACGAACTCCTCCCGTACATGGAGGAGTTCGGCCGGTTCCTCGTACGGGAATGGCAGCAGGCCCTGGCGCCGCCCGACATCGTGCACTCGCACTTCTGGATGTCCGGCGTGGCCTCCCTGGTGGCCACCCGGGAGCTGGGCCTGCCGCTGGCCCACACGTACCACGCGCTGGGCACCGTCAAGCGGCGGCACCAGATGGCCGCGGACACCAGCCCCGCCGACCGGATCGCCCTGGAAACGGCGGTCGGCGAACGCTGCGACCGGGTGATCGCCACCTGCCGCGACGAGGTCGCCGAACTGACCGCGATGGGGGTGCCCGCCCACCGCGCCTCCGTGGTGCCGTGCGGCGTGGACCCGGCCCACTTCTCGCCGTTCGGGCCGGTCGCGCCGCGCGGGCCGCTGCGGCACCGGCTGTTGCAGATCGGCCGGCTGGTACGGCGCAAGGGCGCGGGGGTCTCCGTGGCGGCGCTGGCCGCGATGCCCAACGCCGAACTCGTCATCGCCGGCGGCCCACCGCTCAGCGAACTGGCGCACGATCCCGAAGTGGTGCGCCTGCGCGCGCTGGCCCGGGAGGTGGGAGTGTCGGAACGGGTGCGTTTCCTGGGCGGAGTGCCGCGCGAACGCGTACCGGCCCTGCTGCGCGGCGCGGACGTGGTGCTCTGCCCCGCCGACTACGAGCCCTTCGGGATCGTTCCGCTGGAGGCCATGGGCTGCGGCACGCCCGTGGTGGCCACCGCCGTGGGCGGCCAGCTCGACACGGTCGCCGACCCCGGCACCGGCCGCCTCGTCCCGCCCGGCGATCCGGCCGCGCTCGCCTCGGCGGTCACCGGCCTCCTCGGCGACCCGGCCCGTCGGGCCGCGTGCGGGGCGGCGGGCCGTCGGCGGGTGCTGACCCGGTACGGCTGGGACCGGGTGGCGGCGGCCACGGAGAAGGTCTACCTCGATGTCCTGGCCAGCCGCCCTGCCGTGGCCACCACGGTGGGGTGAGCGCCGCCCGGTCCGCGCCGGGGCCGCGCACGGCCCCGCCGGGCCCCGTCCACTCGGCCGCCCCCGCGTATGTCCACGGCGGCCCGCCCACTCCATACGCCCGCCGCCGCGGCACCCGACCCGCCCGCGTACGGCTACCCCCGTCGTCCCGACCGCCCCCGTCCCGACCGCTTTCATTCCATCCGCCCCCGTCCCGACCACTTCCGTCCCGACCGCTTTCACCCCGACCGTTTCCATCCCCACCACTCCCCTCCCGCTCCTTCCCCGGCCCCGGCGTCTCCGTCCCCGGCCCCGTCTCTGTCGTCCGGACCCATCGTCACGGCCCGGCCGCCCCGCCACTTTCCGTTGTCCACACCCGAGCCGATTCGTACGACCGCACCGCCGCACTCAGAGGGAGGCAGGACCCGCGCACCGTTCGACGGGATGCCGCGCGGCCCGACACGCCATGACCGATCTCCACGACGCCGCACACGCGCACTGCCAGTCGCTGCTCGACGCCATCGGCCGGCTCCGGCACCGCGGACTGGGCCGGATCGCCTCCTGGGGTGACCATCTCGCCGCCGTGCTGGCCTGCGGCGGACGGCTGCTGGCCGCGGGCAACGGCGGCAGCGCGGCCCAGGCGCAGCACCTGACCGCCGAGCTGGTCGGCCGTTACCGCGACGAGCGCGCCGCCTACTCCGCCCTCGCCCTGCACGCGGAGACCTCCAGCGTCACCGCGATCGGCAACGACTACGGGTTCGAGGAGCTGTACGCGCGGCAGGTCGCCGCCCACGGCCGCCCCGGCGACGTCCTGCTGCTGATGTCCACTTCCGGGCGCAGCCCCAACCTCCTGGCCGCCGCCGACACCGCGCGCGCCGCCGGACTGCGCGTCTGGGCGATGACCGGGCCGGACCCCAACCCGCTGGCCGCGCGGGCGGACGAGGCGCTGTGCATCGAGTCGGAGAGCACGGCGACCGTCCAGGAAGCCCACCTGCTGGCGCTGCACCTGCTGTGCGAGTCCTTCGACGCGCTGGTGGCACCGGTGGCCGAGGCCGCGCGGCCCACCGCCCCGGCCCCGGTCGGCGCGGTGGTGGAGGCGCCCGCCCTCGACGGCATACGCGCCGCCGTCCCCGGAAGGTGACCACCCGGATCCCGCGCACGGCAGCCCGCACCGACCCGGCTCGGCCACCCACGAAAGGCATCCCCCCACCCCCAACTCCCCCAACCGCTCCCGACACAGGAGGCGTCGTGAAGAAGCAACAGCCGCTCGTCGTGGTCGGCGACACCCTGCTCGACCGGGACATCGACGGCCGGGCCGGACGCCTGGCCCCGGACGCCCCGGCGCCCGTCGTGGACGTACGGAGCGACCGCAGCCGGCCGGGCGGCGCGGGACTGGCCGCCGCGCTGGCGGCCGGGGACGGCCGCGAGGTCGTCCTGATCACGGCCCTGGGAACGGACCCCGCCAGCGCCACCGTCCGGGAGATGCTGACCCCCCGGGTGCGCGTGGTCGCGCTGCCGCTGGACGGCACGCTGCCCGTCAAGACCCGGATCCGCGCGGACGACCGGCCGCTGGTCCGCGTCGACGAGGGCGGTGGCATACCGGGGGCGCCCGGCACGACGGTGCGCGAGGTGCTGCGCGCGGCGGGCGCGGTGCTGGTGGCCGACTACGGGCGCGGTACCGCGCGGGCCGTACGGGACCTCCTCGCCGACGCCGCCCGGCGCGTCCCCGTGCTGTGGGACCCGCACCCCAAGGGCGACGCGCCCGTACCGGGCGTCCGTATGGCCACGCCCAACGCCGCCGAAGCACAGGCCCTGGGCCCGGCACCATCGTCCGCGCGTTCCAAAAACGACGAAGGGAACGAGAAAGAGAGCGGGGAGGGCGGGGAGAGCGGGGAAGAACGCGAGGACGACGACTCGCTGCGCGCGCACGCGCGGCGCGGCGCCCGCCTGGCCCGCCACTGGCGCGCCGCCGCCGTCGCCGTCACGCTCGGCGCCCGCGGGGCCCTGCTGACCCGTGACGGCAGCGACAGCCCGCTCCTCGTGCCGCCCGCCCGACCGGCCACCGGTGACCCGTGCGGAGCCGGCGACCGGTTCGCCGCTGCGGCGGCCGGGGCGCTCGCCGACGGCGGGCTCCCCGAGGAGGCCGTTCAGCGGGCGGTCGCCGAGGCCGCCGACTTCGTCGCGGCGGGGGGCGCGGGCAACCCCGCTCTGTGGGACCCCGGCGATCCGCCGTCCCCGGAGCCGCCCGGGCCCGTCGATCCGTTCGCGCTGGCAGCCTCGGTACGGGCGCGCGGCGGCACGGTGGTCGCCACCGGCGGCTGCTTCGACCTGCTGCACGCCGGACATGTGGGCCTCCTGGAGAGCGCCCGCCGGATCGGTGACTGCCTCATCGTGTGCGTCAACTCGGACGACTCCATCCGCCGGTTGAAGGGCCCCGGCCGACCGCTGACCCCGGAGGCCGACCGGGTGCGCGTCCTGTACGGGCTCGGCTCGGTGGACGCGGTCGCCGTCTTCTGCGAGGACACCCCGGAGGCGCTGCTGCGCGAACTGCGTCCGGACGTGTGGGTCAAGGGCGGCGACTACACCGCCGACACGCTGCCCGAGGCGGTCGCCCTGCGCGACTGGGACGGCCAGGCCGTCGTCCTCCCCTACCTCGCCGGCCGCTCCACCACCGAACTCGCCCGCCGCGCGGCCCTCGCCCGCACCACCACGGGAGCCCCCCGGTGACCGGCGGCGAGGGCGCACGAGCACCGGGAGAGCCAGGCCCCCTGGAGAGGCCGGAGGTCAGGGGCAAGGGCGACGGGTCGCCGCCCCCAGGGCCGTACTCGGGAAGGCCGGGCCCCCGGGGAACGCCGACACGGATGGGCACGGGCAAAGGACCGGGCCCCGGTGACGAATCGCCCCCAGGGCGATACCCGGGAAGGCCAGGCCCCCTAAAGGCGCCGGGTGACATGGGCACACACAAGGAATCGAGCCCCGCTGCCGCAACTCCTTCAGGCCCCCACCCCGGCGGCCCCCCGCCCCGTCCCCGCCTGCTCGCCCTACGGGCGCTCGGGCTCGGTGACCTGTTGACGGCCGTGCCCGCCCTACGGGCCCTGCGCGCGGCCAACCCCGGGCACGAGACGGTGCTGGCCGCGCCCGGCCGCCTGGCCGAGGCCGCCGCGGCGACCGGCGTCGTGGACCGGGTGCTGCCCACGGCGGCGCCGGGCCGTGAGGTGCCGCGGTCGCTGGACTGGTCCGGCCCGCCCCCGGCGCTCGCCGTGGACCTGCACGGCAACGGCCCGCCCAGTCACCTGCTGCTGCGCGCCCTCCACCCGGCCCGCCTGTTCGCGTACGCGCATCCGGGCACGCCGGACGTGCGCGGCCCCTCCTGGGAGGAGGACGAGCACGAGTGCGCCCGGTGGTGCCGGCTGGTGTCCTGGTACGGCGTCCCGGCCGACCCTTCCGACCTGCGCATCCCCGCACCGGTGCACCCTTCCCCGGCGCCCGGGGCGATCGTCGTGCATCCGGGGGCGGACGCCGGGGCTCGCCGGTGGCCGCCGGAACGGTTCGCCGCCGTGGCGCACGCGCTGCGCCAGATGGGGCACCGGGTCGTGGTCACGGCGGGCGCCGGCGAGGGACCGCTCGCCCATCAGGTGGCCGGGCAGGCCGGGCTCCCCGCCACTGCGGTGGTGGGCGGTGCGGGGGACGTGCCCTTCGCCCGGTTGGCCGCGCTGGTCGCGCGGGCCCGGGCGGTGATCGTCGGGGACACCGGGCTCGCCCATATGGCCAGCGCGTTCGGCACACCGTCCGTCGTCCTGTTCGGCCCGGTCTCGCCGCGCCTGTGGGGGCCGCCGAACCTGCCCCGCCATCGGGTGCTGTGGCATCCGGACCGCGACGACCCGGCCCGCCCTGGGGACGCGCACGGCGACCAGCCCGACGAGCGGCTGCTGCGGATCACCGCCGCCGAGGTCCTCAACGCCGTGGCCGACCTGCCCGAGCCGGAGCACGCACACCGCGCCGGCCGCGAGCGGGTCCGCGTCCACCCGGTCGGCCCCACACCCACGCACCCGTCCCCGCACCGCCCGCGCCCGGCCGATCCCGGCCACGTCCGCCCCGTACAGCCCGCCGGACCCCATGCCCGCCACACCACCGCTCCGGAGCCCGACCGCGCTCCCGGCACCGCGCCCTCCGGCGACCCCGGCCACGCCCACCAGCCGTCACCCCCCACCACCCCCAACCGGGAACCCTCCGCCACCCCCAACCGAGAACCTTCCGCCACCTCCAACCGGAGCCCCTCCACCACCCCCACCCCGAAGCATCCCGACGAGCACGGCCGGGAACGCCGCCGTGCGCGCTCCACGGAGTCCGTCTCATGACCACCCCGGCCTCTTCCCCCGCCGCCTCCCCCGCCCCCGCGACCGGGCCCCGCGTCGGCGTCGCCGTCATCACCCGCGACCGCCGCACGCGCCTGCTGCGGACCCTGGAACGGCTGGCCGCGCTGCCCGGCCGGCCACCGGTGGCCGTGGTCGACAACGCCTCGTCGGACGGCACCGCCCAAGCCGTACGGGACCTGCGCGCCCGGCACCCGCAGATCCGACTGCTGACGCCGGGCCGCAACCTGGGGGCCGTCGGCCGCGACCTCGGCGTCGCCGCGCTCTCCACCCCGTACGTGGCCTTCGCCGACGACGACTCCTGGTGGGAGGCTGACGCCCTCGACCGCGCCGCCGACCTGTTCGACGCGCACCCCCGGCTCGGGCTGATCGCCGCCGCCACCCGCGTCGGCCCGGCGAGTCGTCCGGACCCGCTGAACGCCGTGCTCGCCGCCTCGCCCCTCGGCCGGGAGACCGACCTCCCAGGGCCGTCGGTGCTGGGCTTCCTGGCCTGCGCGGCGGTGGTCCGCAGGGACGCGTTCACCGGGGCCGGCGGCTTCGACCCGGTGCTCCACTTCGGCGCCGAGGAGGCCATGCTCGCCCTCGAACTGGCCACCCGCGGCTGGGGGCTCGCGTACTGCCCCCAGGTCGTCGCGCGCCACGACCCGGACCCGCGCCCCCGCGCCGGCCGCCCCGCCCTGATCCAGCGCAACGAGTTGCTCATCGCCTGGATGCGCCGCCCCCTGACGCGCGCCCTGGCCCGCACATGGGCGCTGGCGCGCGCCTGCCCCGCCGACCGGTCGTCCCGCCAGGCGTTCGCCGACGCCCTGCACCGGTTGCCCGCCGCACTGTCCCGCCGCCGGGTGGTCCCGCCGTGGGTCGAGGACGCCGTCCGCACCCTGGAGCGCGGAGCACGTCCCCCTCAGGACGCGCTGCCGGTGCACGGCGCGCCCGACGAGAACCCTCGGAACCTTCCGCCCGACGGCGCGCGGCCCCCCGAGCCCCCGCGCACCTCCACCCCGCACCCCCAGATGACCACCGTCCAGCGGCCCACTCCGAAGACCACCGGCCGGACGACCCCCTCGAAGCCCCCCGACCGCACGACGCCCCTTAAGGCCACCGGCCACACGACACCCCCCAAGGCCACCCCCCAGCCCCCCACTCCTGCTCCCACCGAAAAGGACCCCCCGTGACCGACCACCGGACCACCGTCGTCGTCATCACCCGCGACCGGTGCGCGGAACTGCTGCACACCCTGGAACGGCTCGCCGCGCTGCCGGAGCGGCCCGCGGTCACCGTGGTCGACAACGCCTCGTCGGACGGCACGGCGCGGGCGGTGCGCGCGCGGTTCCCGGACGTGCGGCTGCTGACGCCGGGCCGCAATCTCGGCGCGGTCGGACGCAACCTCGCCGCGCGCCTGGCGGACACCCCCTACCTCGCCTTCTGCGACGACGACTCCTGGTGGGAGGCCGGCTCGCTATCAGGTGCCGCCGACCTGCTCGACGCCCATGAACGGCTCGCCACGGTCACGGCCCGCATCCTGGTGCACCCGCACTCGGACGCCGCGCCCGAACGCGGGGCGGCCCGCGCGTCCCGCGACGCGCCGTACGAGGACCCGATCGTCCGCGAGCTGCGGGACTCCCCTCTGCCCCGTCCCGACTGGCTCCCCGGCCCGGCGCTCGGCTCGTTCCTCGCCGCCGCGACCGTGCTGCGCACCGACGCGTTCCGCGCGGCGGGCGGGTTCTCGCCCCGCCTGTGGCTCGGCGGGGAGGAAGAACTGCTGGCCGCCGACCTCGCCGCCGACGGCTGGTGGCTCACCTACGCCGAGCACCTGACCATCCACCACCGTCCGTCGCCGCACCGGGACGCCCGGCTGCGCCGCCGGCACGGCATCCGCAACACCCTGTGGTTCACCTGGTTGCGCCGCCCGGTCCCCGCCGCCGTACGC
Source organism: Streptomyces sp. NPDC003077 (assembly GCF_040611095.1). NCBI lineage: Bacteria > Bacillati > Actinomycetota > Actinomycetes > Kitasatosporales > Streptomycetaceae > Streptomyces > Streptomyces sp. NPDC003077. The sequence goes on from NZ_JBEXNM010000011.1 coordinate 28,085, forward strand.
CGCACCGCGCACCTGGCGGCCACCGTCCCGCGCGACGGTACGTCCGCCCGCGCCTTCGCCGACGCGGCGGCCGGTCTCCCCTGGGTCCTGCGCGAGCGGCGCCCGCTCCCCCGGGCCGTCGAACACCGGCTCCGCCTCCTGGAAGCCCCCCAGAAGGCATCGACGGCACGCCGCTACGTGGGCTGAGAGACGGCACCCGAGTCCCGGCACCCGCGGACCCCGTCAAGCCCGTGCTCCCGGCCACGCCGCACCGACCCGACCGACCGGAACCCCACCCGCCGCCGCACTCCGCGCCTCCGCCCCCACGCCCGAGCCCGACGCCCCCGGAAGGCCCACCCCCGCACGGCAACCGGAAGACCCACCCCCACCACCGAAACCGGCAGCACAAGGAGGCCGTCATGCCCCTGAACGGCGAGGCGACGACGGCGGGGCGGCCGGTCCGCGTCCTGCTCACCGGATGGTTCAGCTTCCTGCACGGCGAGGTCACGGCGGGCGACATGCTCGCCGCCGAGGCGGTCCAGGACGCGCTGCGCGCCGCGTCCGTCCCGTACACGACGGCCTGGTCCCCGGTGTACCGCCCGGACGCCCCGCACCTGGACGACGCCGACCCGGACGCCTACACGCACCTGATTTTCGCCTGCGGCCCCGTGCACTCCCGGCCGGACCCGGACGGCGGGCCGAGTCCGCTGATGGCGCTGCACCGCCGGTTCGCGGGCTGCCGCCGGATCGCGGTGGGCGTGTCCGTGCCGGACCCGGCCGACCCCGCCGCGACCGGCTTCCACGACCTGCTCCCCCGCGACTCGGCCCGGCAGGCGGAGGCCGGGCAGACCACCGCCGACCTGAGTGTGCGCGCCGCTCGCCCCGCCCCCGTACCGCTGCTCGGCGTCGTCCTCACCGGTGGCCAGCACGAGTACGGGCCGCGTCGGCGGCACGCCGAGGTGTCCGAGGCCCTGGAAACGTGGCTGGGCACGCTCGACGCGGCCCGGCTGCCCCTGGACACCCGGCTGGACACCCGGGACTGGCGCATCCCGGCCACCCCGGCGCAGCTGCACGCCGTGCTCGGCCGCCTCGACGCCGTGGTCACCACCCGGCTGCACGGCCTGGTCCTGGCCCTGCGGGCGGGCACGCCCGCGCTGGCCGTCGATCCGGTGGCGGGCGGCGCCAAGGTCAGCGCGCAGGCGGCGGCGCTCGACTGGCCCGCCGCCCTGACCAGCGAGTCGGTGACCCCTCAGAACCTGGACGAGCTCCTGGCCTGGTGCCTCACCCCGGAAGCCCGCCACCGCGCCTCCCGAACCGCCGACCGCTCCCCCCTCCCGCACCCCCTCCTGGACGCCCTGATCCAGCGCCTCGCTCCATCAGACGGGCCGACGGCCTGACGGACCGACAGCCTGAGGACCGACGGCCTGAGGACCGACGGCCTGAGGACCGACGGCCTGACGGGCGGCCCGCCCCGGAGCGCGATGTGCGTACGGGTAGCGGTGTTCAGAAGGTAGCGGTGTGCAGAAGGAACACCGGCACCTGTATGGCGGGCGTGCGCCTCAGCGCCCTATCTCCCACGCCTGCGGCGGCAGCTCGCGCGCCCGGGAGTAGACCTCCAGGGCCCGTCCCGCCGGCACGAACGGGTGGACGCGGGCACCCTCCAGCCCTGCCAGCACCCGCGCACAGTGGTGCACGCAGCCGACCAGTTCCCGTCCGTGCCGGTCCACTATGGTCGCGGCGTCCCGCCGCCCCTCACAGGGTGTCGGGTCCTCGGCCGCCGCCACGTCGCAGCGGGCCTGCCGCCCATCCGGTGTCTGCGTACGGTCCACGGGTCGCCTCCCCTTGCTCGTACCACGTACGGGGGCGGCCCGCCCGGAAGGACCGGTCAGCGAGGACGTGGAGACCCGCGTGCTCACAGACAACGCGGTGCCGCGCCGGGCCGGTGACCACTCCCGCCGACCACCGGCACCCCCGGGAATGTTGTGCTCACCACCGGCCCCGCGCACGCCCGACTTGGTGAACATCTGGACCGGTCCTGGCCGTTCGATGGGAAACCCGGACCGCGAACCCTCACCACCGCCACCAACGGCACGCCCCCACCACCGTCAGCACGCGGCACCCTCTGCCACCAGCGGCTCACCGTCCCCCCACGATCAGCACACGAGCCCCGTGGTCAGCTTCCCGTCAGCACACGAGCCCTCCGTGATCGGCCCCCCATCACCCCCGAGACCCCACAACCGCCAGCAACGCCCCCGCGCGCCCGGACCGCAGCCGGGTGACCGCGGGCGCGGCCCTCCGGGCGAGGCGGGTCAGCGGCCAGGCGACCAGCGCCCCCAGCACCAGCCCGACGAGGACGTCGTGCGGGTAGTGCGCCCCCACCCAGACCCGCGAGGCGGCCATGAGCAGCGCGCCCACGGCGGCGAGCACGCCGAGGCGGCGGTGCACCAGGAGGAGCGTCACCGCCGCGGCTGCCGCGATGGCCGAGTGGTTGCTGGGGAAGGACCAGTCGCCTGGGCCGGGGCACACCTGGACCGTCAGGGTGTGCAGCGTCCGGCACGGCCGCCGCTCGTCGACGAGGTCTTTGACGACGACGTTGGCCACGTAGGCCAGGACGACGGCGAAGGGGGCCGCCAGCGCCATCGCCATCCTGGTGGCGTCCGCGCGCCGGGCCCGCCACCAGGCGAGGACGACGAGGGCGGCGAAGACGAACAGGCCGTAGTCGGTCCAGTAGCCGACGAGGGTGTTCAGGGCGTGCGGGGCGCGCCGCGCGAGATCGGTGACCCAGGTGTACAGGCCGCCGTCGATCGAGGCGCCACCGAAGGCGAGGTGGATCACGGGGGTTCTCCTTGGCGGGCCGGCGCGCCGAGCGGTCCAGGACCGTGTCACCGTCCGCCACCGGTAGATGGTCTGCGCCACCGCGAGGGGGTGGCCTACGTCATCGGGAGGTGGTCTGCGCCACCGATAGATGGTCTATGAAACTGTAGACGAGGCAGAAGTAACGGGCGTTCCGCCTAAAAAGTAAAGAAAAGCCCATCCGGACCCCCTGTTTCCTCCACCCCCCGGGAACCCGGCGCCCCTCCCTCCCCGCCCGCGAAAAACGTCCAACCTAACGCACTCGTATCCGGCCACAAGCCGAAGTGACCCCGAGCGCCCCATCAATGCACCAACAGCCCCGAGATCAGTGACAGTTCGCCTTCGAGACCTGTGCTTTCAGACGCGTACATGCTGCACTGTAAGGGAAAGGTGACGCTTCGTAATCAATCACCCGGTCGAGGAGGCCCCTTCATGCTGCACGGCGTCGACATCAGCTCCCACCAGCGCTCTTACTCCACCGACGGCGTGGATTTCGTGATCATAAAGGCCACGGAAGGCCGCTCGTACACCAATCCGCTCCAGGTCGAACAGGCCAAAAAAGCACGTAAGGCGGGCTGCGTCGTCGGCTTCTACCACTTCCTGTGGCCCGGGAACATCGCCGCTCAGGCCAAGTACTTCGTCGACAAATGCGGCTCGGAGGAGGGCGACCTGCTCGCCGCCGACTGGGAACGCACCAGCTCGGGGACGTACGCCAGCTCGGCGCAGAAGGACGAGTTCCTCCACGAGGTCAAGAAGCTCCGCCCGTCGCACCGTGTGCTGCTCTACTGCAACCGCGATTTCTGGATCAACCACGACACCTCGTCCTACGCCGGTGACGGCCTGTGGGTCGCCGACTACGTCAAGGCCGGGCATCCACGGATCAAGGCCAAGTGGGTCATCCACCAGTACACGGACCACCCGCTGGACAAGAACGTCGCCGACTTCGAAGACAGGGCTGCCATGAAGGAGTGGGCGAAACCGTCATAGAGTTTCCCTGTCCACTCCAGGACCACCAGCATCACGCACCCGCCACGTACCCCGAGGAGCAGCCGTGACCGACCCGGCGTCCATGTCCGTGCAGCAGGAGATCGCCCGCGACCTCCAGGTTTCCGCGTCCTTCGACGCGGAACGGGAGATCGAGCGCCGGGTGGCCTTCCTCACCGAGCGGCTGACGTCCACGGGTCTGCGGTCCCTCGTCCTGGGCATCAGCGGTGGCGTGGACTCCACGACCGCGGGCCGGCTGTGCCAGCTTGCGGTGGAGCGCGCCCGCGCCACCGGCTACGAGGCGACGTTCTACGCGATGCGGCTGCCGTACGGGGTCCAGGCCGACGAGAAGGACGCCCAGCGGGCGCTGGAGTTCATCCGCGCCGACCGCGTCATGACCGTCGACGTCCGTCCGGCGAGCGACGCCATGCTGGACGCCGCGCTGGCCGGCGGCCTGGTCTTCCGTGACGCGCGCCACCAGGACTTCGTCCAGGGGAACATCAAGGCGCGCCAGCGGATGATCGCGCAGTACGCGGTGGCGGGGGCCAACGACGGCCTGGTGGTGGGCACCGACCACGCCGCCGAGGCGGTCTCCGGCTTCTTCACCAAGTTCGGCGACGGCGCGGCCGACGTCGTCCCGCTGACCGGGCTGACCAAGCGCCGGGTGCGGGCGGTCGCGGCGGCGCTCGGCGCCCCCGCCGAGCTGGTGACGAAGGTCCCGACCGCCGACCTGGAGACCCTGGACCCCGGCAAGCCGGACGAGGACGCGCTCGGCGTCACGTACGACCAGATCGACGACTTCCTGGAGGGCGAGCCGGTCGAGGAGACCGCCTTCCAGGCCATCGTCCGCCGCTACCGCCTGACGGCCCACAAGCGGGAGCTGCCCATCGCTCCGTGAGCCACCGAGCAGGGGCTTTTGCGAGACGCCGAGCAGGGGCTTCGCGAGCCACCGAGCAGGGGAACGGGTCGCCTTCCGCGGAGGGCGGCCCGTTCCGCGTGTGCGGGGCACGGACCCGCCCCCGCTCGTCGCCGGCCGGTGGCCGGAACGTCACCCGCCCGCCACCGCCAGGTGACCGGCGCCGGGCACCGGATCCCCATGGGAAGCCGCGAAGAACCCCTGGTCGGAAGCCGTGCAGAGGGAACACAAGATCCGTTGTCAGTGGGTGCCCCTACGCTCCGAGGTATGAGTTACGCAGACCTGCGCGAACTCCGGACCGCGCTGACCACCGCATCCGATATCGCCTCGACCCTCCAGGCCGCGCCCAGCCGGCACGACGCCGACGAGCTCGTCGGCGTGCTCCGGCGGGCCCTGACCGCCGCCAGCTCCCTGGGAGCCCAGGCCGGCCCGACCGGCTGCGCCATACATCCGCACGGTGCCGTCGATCCGCTGCACGGGGACCCGGACGACCCGCTGCCGCCGGGCTACGGCAAGTGCCTGCTGTGCAACGACCGCAAGCGCCGGGCCGACGCGGGGCCGCACCACCGCGCCGTGCTCGGTCGGATCCGGGTCTGACGCGGCGGGGACGCGAGGGCCGGGCGGGCCCCGCCCCGTCCGGCCCTCCGCCCGCTCCGGCCCCACGCCGCCCCGCCCTCCGACCGCCCCCGCCCCACAAGGAGCCGCCTCACGGAAGAATCCACACGTCGTAGAAGAACCGGTACCGGTCCGGATCGTCCGGCAGGAACCAGTGGAAGCCCTCCTCCAGGAAGACCGCCACGACGTTGACCGCGATGACGAGGGTCAGGACCCCGAGCGCGAAGCGGCCGACGAGCTGGTACAGGCCGGACATCGGAATGCGGCGGGCCGCGGTGAGGTGCCCGAAGGCCATGACGACACCGATGGCGACGACGCACGCCTGGAAGAGGATCCACGCCCAGACGTAGAGGTGCAGCCCCAGCGCCGTGCTCCCGTAGCCCCGGTCGCCGGGCAGGATGTGCAGCATCGTCTGCCGCCAGGCCGCGAACGACCCGGCGACGCAGGCGACGAGGGACAGCCCCCAGCCCATGAGGTAGTCGCGGCGCGTGATCACGCCGTCCAGCCCCTGCCGGACGATGTACGCCGCGCCCAGTGACGCCAGCACCATGAACATCCGCTGGACGACGCACAGCGGGCACGGGTACTCCCACCGCCCGAACTGGTAGTACAGCCCGCCGCCCAGCACCCCGGTCCAGCCGATGACGACGACGCAGGCGAACCAGTACTGCCCGCGGGCGACGAGGGCAGGCGGCCCGGGTTCCAGGCCGATGAGCGTCCGTGTGCTCATGGTCAGTAGCTGAGCCCGAGGGAGAGGCCGCCGGTGATGTGGTGGGCCAGCAGCAGGAGCGTGACGACGAGCAGCAGCCACCACACACCGAGCACCAGGCTCCGCCTCTTCTGTCCCATGACCGCCAGCGACGCGAACAAGAGGCCGGAGAAGATGAGGGTGTCCATGGTCGGCGAAGCTAACGCCTGACCCGCGATCTTCCGCGCAGGCCGCGGGCCGCCGCTCCGCCCGGCCGCCGAAGATGATCCGGATGGCCCCCTCGGCGGCTCGCGGCGCGGCCTCCCGCCCGCGCCACGCCTCTCGGCCCCCTCCCGTTCACCGCAGCGCCCCTTCCCCACCCCCACCGCATAACCATCGACGGAATCGATTACTTAACCACCCAAAGCAAGGCTGGTGGCACACCTCACCTTTGATCTCCCACTGTTTGCTCCGCATACGGGATACTGTGTCCGCAATCGCGGCTTTGGCAAGGTCACGTCCGACCTGCCATAGTCGTGATCAACGACTCCCATTGACCCGGGCTAGGTCGTTCAGACGCCGGGGGCACACCCCTTTTCGCCCACCGGACGTCGACACTGGGGCCCTGAGCCGCGTAATCCGCGGAAGGGCCCCAGTCTCGTTTCCGGGCCCGCCCCGCACCGGCTCCACCGGCTTCGGCCCGCCTCGCGCCGCCCCCACCGCCCCGCCTCAGCGGTCGGTGACCCGCATCTCGAACCACGTCGTCTTGCCGTGCGGCAGCAGGTCCGCGCCCCAGCGGTCGGAGAGCTTGTCCACGAGGAAGAGGCCACGGCCGCTGATGTCCATCTCGTGGACCGGCATCAGGCAGGGCAGGCCGCGGGACGGGTCGCGCACCTCGATCCGGAACCAGCCGCGGCGCCGGTACATCCGCAGCCCGAAGGTGCGCGCCCCGGTGTGCCGGACGGCGTTGCCCACCAGCTCCGAGACCAACAGCACGGCGTGCTCGGTCTGTTGGGGCGACACCGACCACTTCATGGACAGCACCGCCTGGGTCAGCCGGCGGGCCGTACCGGCGGAGACGGGGCGGGACGGCAGCCGGACCTCGCCGAGGGTGGGATCGCCCACCAGCTCCAGGACCCGGGACGCGGACTCGACCGCGGCGGCCGGCGCCCGCTCCCCGTCTGTTCCGGGGAGCGCCCAGCGCGCGGCGGCGCTGTCGCCCCGCGGCTGCGGCTGCTCCATTCCTTCGAGGCCCGCCATGCCCCCATCATGGCCGTTGCCGGGCGGGTCCGGGGGCGGAACCGGTGGAATCCCCTCCCCGAACACACCGGTCCGCGCCACCGCCGACACATATGCCAACGGCAGCGGACACCCCCGGGCACCGGCGCCGACCTGCGCTGACCCGCCCCCTGCCGAGGACGCGCGGGAGGCCGCCCCGCGGCGCGGCCGGGCCGCCCGCGCGGGCCGGCGATTCGCCCGCACGGAGCACCGGCCGGCCGGGCGGGTCGGTCCAACCCCGCCCCGATCAGCGGAACTTGGCCTTGCCGGGGCCCTCTTCGACGAAGCTGCGCATGCCGGTCGTCCGGTCCTCGGTGGCGAACAGGCCCGAGAACCAGTTGCGTTCGATGGTCAGGCCGTTGTCGATGTCCGTCTCCAGGCCCGCGTCGATGGCCTCCTTGGCGGCGCGCAGGGCGAGGGCGGGCCCGGCGGCCAGCCGCGCGGCCCAGGCGTGGGCCTGCGAATAGACCTCGGCGGCGGGCACCACCCGGTCGACCAGGCCGATGGCCAGCGCCTCGTCCGCCTTGACGTGGCGGCCGGTGAAGATGAGGTCCTTGGCCTTGGAGGGGCCGACGACGCGGGGCAGCCGCTGGGTGCCGCCCGCGCCCGGGATCAGGCCGAGCAGGATCTCGGGCTGGCCGAGCCTGGCGTCCTCGGCGGCGATGCGGTAGTCGGCGCACAGCGCCAGCTCGCAGCCGCCGCCGAGCGCGTAGCCGGTGATGGCGGCAACCACGGGCTTGGGGATGCGGGCCACGGCGGTGAGGGAGTCCTGCAGGGCCTTGGAGCGCAGGATCATGGCCGTGTGGTCCATGTCCTGCATCTCCTTGATGTCCGCGCCGGCCGCGAACACCTTCTCCCCGCCCCACAGGACCACCGCCCGCACGTCGTCGCGGCGGGTGGCCTCCTCGGCCGTCTCGCGGAGCAGGTCCTGGGTGGCGATGTCCAGCGCGTTCATCGGGGGGCGGTTCAGGCGGATGGTGCCGACGCCCTCGGCTACCTCAAGGTTGACAGTCATGGGGGCAGGTTAGCCGCAGGTTAGCCGTCGTTAACGCGGAGTGGCCCGGTGCACTTGGTCACAGTGCGCCGGGCCGTATTCGGGGGCGGGCGGCCGGTTGCCCCGGTCGCGCCGGCGCCGTTACTGGGGGGCCTTCCACTCGGCCCAGGGCATGTTCCAGACGTTGAGTCCGTTGTCCGGCTGGATGGTCTTGTCGTGCGAGTTCTTGACGATCACCAGGTCGCCGAGCAGCGAGTTGTCGTAGAACCAGGCGGCCGGGGTGGAGCTGTCCCCGCCGCCGCGCTGGTCGTACATGGCCACGCAGCCGTGGCTGGCGTTGCGGGCGCCGAACGCCGACCGGCCGGTCCAGTAGTTGCCGTGGATGAACGTGCCCGACGTGCTCAGCCGCATGGCGTGCGGTACGTCCTTGATGTCGTACTCGCCGCCGAAGCCGACCGTTTCACCGTTCATCCGTGTCACTTGGTGCTTCTCGCTGATCACCATTTGACCGTTGTAGGTCTCGGTGCCGGGGGCGCCCGCGGTGATCGGAATGGTGCGGATCGGCTTGCCGTCGCGGACCACCGTCATCCGCTTCGACGCGACGTCCACGGTGCTGATCTGGCTGCGGCCGACCGTGAAGGAGACCACCTTGTTCTGCGTGCCGTACACCCCGGGGCGGCCCTCGACGCCGTTGAGGGCGAGCCTGAGCGTGACCTTGGTGCCGGGCGCCCAGTACTTCTCGGGGCGGAAGTCGAGGCGGTCGTTGCCGAACCAGTGGTTCTCGATCGGGACGGACGGCTCGGCGGTGACCTTGATGGCCCTCTCGACCGCCGCGGGGTCGGTGATGCCCCGGGTGAAGCGGATGGAGACCGGCATGCCGACGCCGACCTTCTGGCCGTTCTCCGGGGTGTACTGGCCGACGAAGGTGTTCTTGGGGACGAGCGTGGTGAAGGTGCTGTGCTCGGCGGCCTCACGCCCCTCGTCGTCCACCGCCACCGCGTCGACGGTGTACGTCGTGGAGGCGCCGAGGTGGCCGCTGGGCCGCCAGACGGAACCGTCGATCTTCCCCTCGACCGTGTTGCCCTTGCCGTCCGTGACCTTGACGGACTTCAGGGTGCCCTTCGCCGCCGTCACCGACAGGGCGCCGTTGGTGGCCACCTCCTTGGCCCCGTCCTTGGGCGAGACGGTCACGACCGCTTTCGACGCCGCGCTGTCCTGCCTCGACCCGTTCCCCGGCTCGTCGTCACCGCCACCGCAGGCGCTCACCAGCAGCAGCAACGTCGCGACCACCAGCGCGAGCGGTCCTTTGGCAGCGCGCCGCCGCTTCCGGCCCGACGCGCCCGATATCGGCTGCACGTTCACCACTGGCCCCTTTTCCCCTCGTATGGCCCGCACTCCCCCGCGCGTGGTCACCGACTCACCCGCACGGCTCGCGGATAGATAACCACACCGCTCTGACAGTGAACTCCCCTCTGTGGTACCGGTTCAGTCGCCTGTGAGAGGCGTGTGACGGCACGTACGGAAGAAAGCGGAAGCTCCCCGGGAGTCGGCCGGATACCGCCCCCGTCCCGGTACCGGCGCGTGCTCCCATGGTGCGGAACGGGCCCGTACGGTGGCGCCCGTGCATGGTGCGCTACGCGCCCGTACGGTGGCCCGTACCGGTTCCGCGGCAGCGCGGCGCGGAGGCGGGAGGGCGGGACGCCCCGGTCCCGCCCGGCTGCGTCAAGCCCACCGGTCCGGTCCCGGCCGTTCCGGGGTACGGCCCGGCGACGGGCGCCCGTACCGCCGGGAAACGTGAGGCGGCGGCCCGTTGCGGGCACAACAGGGGGGAGGGCGGGGCCGAACGCCCGGCCGGGACGCCGCGCGCGGGCCGCCGTCCGAGATCGAGTCATGAGCCGCAGGAGGCCGGCGTGTCGAGCGCACGCGAGCACGAGGCAGTGCAGGACCGGCGGGGGGCGCCGGAAGAGGGGCGGGAAGAGCAGGAGGAACAGGCGGGCGGAGACCGGGCGCGGACGCCGAGCCCCCCGGAGCCCCCGTCCCTGGTGCCCCCACCGGCGTCCGCGCCGGGTACGCCCGATGCCCCGCCGCGGGCCGTCAACGGCCGCGGCGTACGCGAGCCGGACGCCCTGGCCTCCCCCGGCCGCGCCGCGCGCCCGGCCCCGGCCTCCGAGGCGGGCCCGCCGCCCGTACGCCCCGGCAGCCCACAGCCCCTGGGCGCGCGCTACCGCGTCGCCGCGGACGGCACCGCCGGCACCAACTTCGCCCTCTGGGCGGGCGGCGCGGAGGCCGTCGAGGTGTGCCTCTTCGACGACGACGGCCACGAGACCCGGCACCCGCTGACCGAGCTCACCCACGAGATATGGCACGGCTTCCTCCCCGGCGTGACACCGGGCACGCGGTACGGCTACCGGGTGCACGGCCGCTGGGACCCGTGGACGGGCGCCCGCTGGAATCCGGCCAAGCTGCTCCTGGACCCGTACGCGCGGGCGGTGGACGGCGAGTTCACGCTGCCCGCCGAGGTCTACGGGCACGTGCGGGACTGGCCGCAGCAGCACGTCGCCGACACCGTGCGGGACAACCGCGACTCGGCCCCGTACGTGCCCAAGGGCGTGGTGGTCCACGACGAGGGCGGCGACGACGAGTGGATGGACGACCGCCGCCCCAAGACGCCGTGGCCCGACTCGGTCATCTACGAGGTGCACGTCCGGGGCTTCACCATGAGGCACCCCGGTATCCCCGAGCACCTGAGGGGCACGTACGCGGGGCTCGGGCACCCGGCCGCCGTCGGCCACCTCGTACGGCTCGGCATCACGGCCGTCGAGCTGCTGCCCGTCCACCAGTTCGCCCACGAGGACCACCTGCTCCGCCGCGGCCTGCGCAACTACTGGGGCTACAACTCCATCGGCTACTTCGCCCCGCACGCCGCGTACGCCGCCTCCGGGACGCGCGGCCAGCAGGTCGGCGAGTTCAAGCAGATGGTGCGCGCGCTCCACGACGCGGGGATCGAGGTCATCCTCGACGTGGTCTACAACCACACCGCCGAGGCCAACGAGATGGGCCCCACCCTCTCCCTGCGCGGCATCGACAACCGCGGCTACTACCGGCTGGCCGGGGACGCCCGCCGGTACGTCGACTACACCGGATGCGGCAACACCCTGCACGTCGTGCAGCCCAACGTGCTGCGCCTGATCACCGACTCGCTGCGGTACTGGGTCACCGAGATGGGCGTGGACGGATTCCGCTTCGACCTCGCGGCGGCGCTGGCGCGCTCCATGCACGACGTGGACATGCTCTCCCCCTTCCTCGCCGTCATCGCCCAGGACCCGGTGCTGCGCCGGGTCAAGCTGATCGCCGAGCCCTGGGACGTCGGCTCCGGCGGCTACCAGGTGGGCGCCTTCCCTCCCCTGTGGACGGAGTGGAACGACCGCTACCGCGACGCCGTGCGCGACTTCTGGCGCGGCGCCCACCCCGACGTCCGCGACCTGGGCTACCGGCTGTCCGGCTCCAGCGACCTGTACGCCTGGGGTGGCCGCCGCCCCTACGCCTCGGTCAACTTCATCACCGCGCACGACGGCTTCACCCTGCGCGACCTCGTCTCGTACGCGCACAAGCACAACGCGGCCAACGACGAGGGCAACCGCGACGGCACCGACGACAACCGGTCCTGGAACTGCGGCGCCGAGGGCGAGACCGACGACCCCGCCATCCGGGCGCTGCGCCGCCGCCAGCTCCGCAACCTGCTGACCACCCTCCTGCTGTCCACCGGCGTGCCCATGCTGCTGGCCGGTGACGAACTCGGCCGCACCCAGGGCGGCAACAACAACGCCTACTGCCAGGACAACGAGACCAGTTGGCTGGACTGGTCGCTGCTGGACGACCCCGAGTGGCGTCCGCTGACCGACCTGGTCTCCCGCCTGCTGCGGCTGCGGCGCGCCCATCCGGTGCTGCGCCGCCGCGCGTTCTTCTCGGGCCGCGCGCAGGGGCAGGGCGGGCTGCGCGACCTGGCCTGGTTCACGCCGCGCGGCACGGAGATGACCGAGTCCGACTGGTACGCCCCCACCGCCACCCTCGGCTTCTACCTCTCCGGCCGGGACATCCCGCAGCGCGACGCCCAGGGCGCGCCGGTGACCGACGACAGTTTCCTCGCGGTCCTGCACGCGGGCCCCGACCCGGTGCCCTTCGTCCTGCCGGGGACGCCGTGGGCGCGGGCCTACGAGTGCGTCGTGGACACCTCGGAGGAGGAGCAGGACCGGGGGCCCGGGACGCGGTACGAGGGGGGTGCGGTGGTGTCGCTGACCGGGCGGTCGGTGCTGCTGTTCCGGGTCGTGGAGGACTGAGCGGGGGCGGGGCGAGCGTTGCCGGGGGGCGCCGGGCGGGCGAGGCGATCGACGCCACGGGGCTAGCGGCGGGTGGGAGTTCAGGAGCTTTGGCCGGCCGTGGCGCGGTGCGGCCGGTGCGCCGGAAAACCCGGTGAGCGTTGTCAGTGGTCGCCCGTACGCTCGGTGACGATGGCCGATACAGCGAAGACCCCACCTGCCGATCCGTCCGCTCTCTTACCGCCCGCCGATCCGCCCGCCGATCCGCCCGCCGAACCGCCCGCCGAACCGGGCGCCGATCCGGTCGCCGGCCCGTCCGCCGGGCCTCCCGCGGGTCCCGGACCCACCGGCACCGATGCCGTGCCGCGCCGGTCGGCCGTGCGCTCCCTGCTGCGGCTGTGGCCCTACGTCCGGCCGGTGCGGGCGCGCCTCGCCACGGCCGCGTTCGTCGCCGTCCTCGCGTCGTGCATCGGGCTGGTCATCCCCCAAGTGCTCAAGTGGCTGGTGGACGGGCCGATCGCGGCGGGGGACGCGGGCGGCGTGTGGCTGGGCGGCGGGTACCTGCTGCTGCTCGGGGTGGCGGAGGCCGGGCTGTTCGGGCTGCGGCGGTGGCTGGTGGCCCGTCCGCTCGCCGGGGTCGAGGCGTCCATGCGGGACGCGCTGTACCGGCACCTCCAGCGGCTGCCGGTCTCCTTCCACGACCGCTGGCCGTCGGGCCAGTTGCTCTCCCGGGGGACGACCGACCTCCAGCTGGTGCGGCTCTTCCTGGCCTTCCCGTTGACGTTCCTGGTGGTCAACGCCACGACGATCCTGGTCGGCTGCGGCATCCTGCTGGCCCAGCGCTGGACGCTGGGCCTGGTGCTGCTCGCCCCGATCCTGCCGCTGATCGCGCTGTGCTGGGTCTTCGAGGCGAAGTACTCCGTCGCCTCGCGCCGCACTCAGGACCAGCTCGGCGACCTGACGACCGTCGTGGAGGAGTCGGTCCTCGGGATACGCATCATCAAGGGCTTCGGGCGGCACCGCAGCCAGGCCCGCGCCTTCAAGGCCCTCGCGCACCGGGTCCGGGGCACGGAGCTGCGCAAGGCCCGGCTGCTGGCGGCCCTGCTGGCGTTCATCGTGACGCTGCCGGAGCTCGCCGTCGGCGCCGCCCTGGTGCTCGGCACGGTGCAGGTGGCCGACGGCGATCTGTCGGCCGGCACGCTCGTCGCCTTCCTCTCCACTGCGCTCGCCCTGATGTGGCCGGTCGAGTCGATCGGCTTCCTGCTGGCGATGAGCAACGAGGCGGCGACCGCCACGGACCGTTTCTTCGAGGTCATGGACGAGAAGGCGGTGGAGGCGGAACCGCAGGGGACGGGGCCGGAGGGAAGAGGGGCCGCCACGGTGACGGCGGAGCCGACGGCGGTCACGGCACACCCGGCACCGGCCGGGCCTCGGCCGGCGGCGATCAAGACGGGTGCGGCAGCGGGCACCCGCGCTGACGATTCCCGGGGCGGCGGCCTGGTCTTCGAGGACATCGAGTTCCGTTACCCCGACGCGCCACCCGGCTCCCCGCCCACCCTCCGGGGCGTGGACCTGCGCATCCGGTCCGGCGAGACGATGGCCCTGGTCGGGGCGACCGGCAGCGGCAAGACCACGCTCACGGCCCTGGTGCCCCGGCTGTACGACCCCACCGGCGGGCGGATCACCCTCGACGGCGTGGACATCGCGACGCTCCCGCGCGCCCAGGTGCGCTCCCTGGTGGCGGTCGCCTTCGAGGAACCCACCCTCTTCTCCGCCACCGCCGGCGAGAACGTCCTCATGGGCGGCGACGGGCTCGGCGAGCCGGAGCTGCGACGCGCGCTGGAGGTGGCGCAGGCGGACGGGTTCGTCGGGGCGCTGCCGCAGGGAGCCGGCACCCAGGTCGGCGAGCAGGGGCTGAGCCTGTCCGGCGGGCAGCGCCAGCGGCTCGCCCTGGCCCGCGCCGTGGTCGGCAGACCGCGCTACCTGATCCTGGACGACCCGCTGTCCGCGCTGGACGTGCACACCGAAGCGCTGGTGGAGGCGGCGCTGCGGCAGGTCCTGGCGACCACCACCGCCCTCGTCGTCGCCCACCGGCCGTCCACGGTCCTGCTGGCCGACCGGGTGGCGCTGCTCTCCGGCGGCCGGATCGCCGCGGTCGGCACGCACCACGAACTGCTGCGTACGAACACCGAGTACGCCGAGCTGATGTCCGGCGGCCCGCAGGGGCCCGCCACGCCGCGACGCGAGGGGGAGAGCGCCCGATGAACGGTCCCGCAGCAGACCACCCGACCGTGGACGGCGGTCCCGCCGAGCTCCCGGCCGACGGCCCGTCCTCGGACGACCGCCCGACCGCGTCCCCCTCGCCCCGCAAGCCCTCCCCCATCAAGGAACGGACCACCGGCAAGGGTAGCCCCGCACCGCACCACCCACACGGCACCACCACCCCCGAGCCCACCGCGCCACCTCCGCCCGACGACACCTCCCCGCAGCCGCCCGACGACACCGCCCCGCAGCCGCCCGACGACTTCGACCGGGACGTCCTGCCCACCCCCAAGGGAGCTTCCCGGGCCCTCCTCGCGTCGCTGCTGCGTCCGCGCGCCGGCCGCGCCTGGTGCGGCGCGTTCCTGCTCCTGCTCCAGCAGGCCGCCGTCCAGGCGGGCCCGCTGCTGGTCGCGTACGCCATCGACCGCGCCGTCCCGGCCCTGCGGGCGGGAGCGCACGGCCCGCTGATCGCCGTGGCCGTGGGCTACCTGCTGTGCGCGACGGCCTCCGGCGGGCTGCAGTACGCCTTCGTCCGGGTGTCCGCGCGCGTCAGCCAGGACGTGCTGCTGGACCTGCGCGGCCGGATCTTCCGGCACGGCCAGGCGCTGAGCCTGGACTTCCACGAGCGCTACACCTCGGGCCGGCTGATATCCCGGGCCACCACCGACGTCGAGTCGCTGCGTGAACTCCTCAACGACGGGCTCCAGGAGCTCGTCTCCGTCCTGGTGTCCGCGGTCTTCATCTCGGTGACGCTGCTGTACCTGGACTGGGGGCTGGGCGCCGCGGCCGTCGTCTCGGCCGGGCCGCTCTACCTACTGATCCGCCGCTTCCAACGGCGTTCGAGCCGGGTGTACGGGGCGAAGTCCACGGCCACCGCCGCCGTGATCGTGAAGTTCACCGAGACGCTCAACGGCATCCGCCCGGTGCAGGCTTTCCGCCGCGAGCGCGCCAACGACGCGGCGTTCGCCCGCCTCAACGGCGCCCACGAGCGCGTCAACGGCGACGCGATCCTGGAGATGGCCCGCTACGTCGTCTCCTCCCGCCTGACCGCGAACGCCGCGGTGGCCGCCATCGTCCTGTGGGGCGCGTACCGGGTGGCCACCGGCGGGCTGGCCCTGGGCGTGCTGGCCGCGTCCGTGCTGTACCTGCGCAGGCTGTACGACCCGATCGACCGGCTGGGGATGTTCCTGAACTCGTACCAGTCCGCGGCGGCCTCCCTGGAGAAGATCGCGGGGCTGCTCGCGCAGCGGCCCTCCGTCCCGGAGCCCGCCGCCCCGGTGGCGCTGCCCGCCCGCGCCGGTTCCGCACCCGGCCGCGAGGTCGTCTTCCGGGACGTGCGCTTCGCCTACCGCACGGGCGGCGAAGTCCTGCCGCGCTTCGACCTCACGCTGGCCGCGGGCCGCACGGTCGCCGTCGTCGGCAGTACGGGCGCGGGCAAATCCACGCTCGCCAAGCTGCTGGCGCGTTTCTACGACCCGACGTCCGGGCGGGTCCTGCTGGACGGAGTGGATCTGCGCGACCTTTCCACGGCGGAATTGCGCCGGGGCGTGGTCATGGTCACCCAGGAGGCGTTCCTCTTCTCCGGAACGGTCGCCGAGAACATCGCCCTCGGCCGTCCCGACGCCACCCGTGAGGACATCGAACGCGCCGCGAAAGCCATCGGGGCGCACGATTTCATCACCGCGCTGCCGGACGGCTACGACACCGACGTCCGCAAGCGCGGTGGCCGGATATCCGCCGGCCAGCGCCAATTGGTCTCCTTCGCCCGCGCCCTGCTCGCCGACCCGGCCGTGCTCATTCTCGACGAGGCGACGAGTTCCCTGGACATTCCCGGCGAGCGCGCGGTCCAGCACGCCATGGACACCGTCCTGCGCGGCCGTACGGCCGTGGTGATCGCCCACCGGCTGTCCACGGTGGAGACGGCCGATCGCGTCCTGGTCATGGCCGACGGCCGCGTCGTCGAGGACGGAGCGCCGTCCGAACTGGCCGCGGGCGACGGCCCCTTCGCGGCCCTGCACCAGGCGTGGCGGGAGACACAGGTGCGGTAAAGCGAAAGGCCGGTGCGTCACCGCGACCACGGACGGCCATGGATGACCACGGTCGCGGACGGCGAACACAAGACGCGGACCGGGAAAGCGAATTCCGCGCAGACGGAAAGCAAAGAAAGGGAACGGGCGGAAGAAAGGAACGAGGAAACAAAGACCGGACGGCAAAAGCGAAGGCAGGGAGTTCCCACTCCCTGCCACTCTCAACATATAACGCACCGGGGGGCTTGCGGCAAGACCCGGCCCGTACCGCACAATCGGCGACCGAATACCGGTACCGCGGAAATGGGGGGTCGCGAAATGCGTGTGCTGTTGACGACGTGGGGGTCGCGCGGAGATGTCGAACCGCTGGCGGGACTGGCGGTGGCGTTGCGGGAACTCGGCGCGCGGGTGCGGGTGTGCGCGCCGCCGGACGAGGAGTTCGCGGCGCTGCTCGCCCGCGCCGGCGTGCCGCTGATCCCGCTCGGCCCGACGGTGCGCTCGGTGGTCGCCGGTCCGAAGCCGCCGACGGCAAAGGACGCGTTCCGGCTCGCTCCCGAGCTGGTCGCCGCGCGGTTCGCCACGCTCGGCGCGGCGGCCGAGGGGTGCGACGCGCTGCTGGCCACCGGCCTGATGCCGGCCGGCGCGCGGGACGTGGCCGAGAAACGGGGCATCCCCTACGTGCTCGCCTGCTTCCACCCGTTCGGGCTGCCGTCGCGGCACTTCCCTCCGGGGAGGCGGCCGGGCAAGCAGTCCTCGCCGGAGAAGACCGACCTGAAGGCGCTGTGGGAAGAGGACGCCCAGCGGGTGAACGCGTTGTACGGCGAGGCGCTCAACCGCCACCGGGCGGCGATCGGCCTGCCCCCGGTGGACAACGTCCGCGACCACGTCTTCGGCGACCGGGCTCTGCTGGCGGCGGACCCGGTCCTGATCCCCTGGCAGGACGGCATGACGGAGCTCGACCTCGTCCAGACCGGGGCGTGGGTCCTGCCCGACGACCGCCCGCTCCCCGCAGAGCTGGAGGCGTTCCTCGACGCGGGAGCGCCGCCCGTGTACGTGGGCTTCGGCAGCATGGCCGCGCACGCCCCGAAGGACGCCGCCCGGGTGGCCACGGAAGCGATCCGCGCGCACGGCCACCGCGTGCTCCTCGCCCGCGGCTGGGCGGGCCTGGCCCCGGTCGACGACGCCGCGGACTGCTTCGTCGTCGGCGAGGTCAACCAGCAGGCCCTGTTCCGGCGGGTGGCCGCCGTGGTGCACCACGGCGGCGCGGGCACCACGACGACGGCGGCCCGGGCCGGCGCGCCCCAGGTGGTGGTCCCCCAGATCGCGGACCAGCCGTACTGGGCCGCCCGCGTGGCCGAACTGGGCATCGGCGCGGCCCACGCCGGCCGGACGCCGACCGTCGACTCCTTGTCCACCGCGCTCACCACGGCCCTGGCGCCCGAGACCCGCGCACGGGCGAGCGCCGTGGCCGGCACGATCCGTGCCGACGGGGCGACGGTGGCCGCCAAGATGCTCATCGACGCCGCCGGCCGGGAGAGGCCGCCCGTCTCCGCGTAGTCCGCGCCGAAATCGGCGCAGCAGGCGCCAACGGAGTACGCATCGGCTCCCCGGACGCACACGCGAATGCGCGCGGCGCAACCACCGTGCGCACACCACATCCCCGAGCCCCGCGCTCAAACACCCACCACCCGAATCGGCACGACAACCGCCAACACGTCACGCACCGATTCCCCGCACTCCCCCTCACCCCCACCCGTCCCCTATCCGAACCCCGCCTCCCTCCTCCCAACGGTTTTCCGCCAACTTCGTGACGGGACCCTGACAACGCAACACCTCCGGTGGCACTCTTCCCCGCAGCCGTCGCACGGTCCCCCACCGTCCCGTCCCCGTCCGCACGGCGCGCGCGACACCCCCACACCGTTCCGCACTCCGTTCCACTCGCTCCACGAGTTCTGCCTCGCTCTGCCCGGGCGGCCACGGGGCCGCCCGGTCCCCCTCGACCGCGCCCGTTCCGACGCGGCCACCGCAGAAGGAGTCCGTGTGAGACGCACCCCCCATGGAAGACGCCGCGCCGCCACCACCGGCGCCGTCGTCGCCGTATCGGCCCTGCTGGCCGTCGGCCTACAGGCCGGAGCCAGCACCGCCGCCGCCCCGCTGCCGTCAGGCAAGATCGTCGCCAAGCCGGACCCGGGCGCGCTGCCCGTCAAGCTGTCCCCGTCCCAGCGCGCGGAACTGCTGCGGGAGGCGAGCGCCACCACCGCGCAGACCGCCAAGGACCTGAAGCTGGGCGCCAAGGAGAAGCTCGTCGTCCGGGACGTCGCCAAGGACGCCGACGGCACGGTCCACACCCGCTACGAGCGGACGTACGCGGGCCTGCCGGTGCTCGGCGGCGACCTGGTCGTGCACGAGGCGCGCGGCGGCAAGGTCGAGGGCGTCACGCACGCCGTCCGGTCGCGGATCGAGGTCCCCAGCACCACCGCGAGGCTCGCCCCGCCCACCGCGGAGGCCACCGCCGTCAAGGCGGCCCGCGCCCAGGGTTCGAAGGACGCCGACGCGAGCAAGGCCCCCCGCAAGGTGGTCTGGGTCGCCGACGGCAAGCCGCTGCTGGCCTACGAGACCGTCGTCGGCGGCCTCCAGCACGACGGCACGCCCAACGAGCTGCACGTCATCACCGACGCCAACACCGGCGCCAAGATCTTCGAGTACCAGGGTGTGCAGAACGGCACCGGCAACAGCCAGTACAGCGGCAAGGTCACGATCGGCACCGCGCCCTCGTACACGCTGACCGACACCACCCGCGGCAACCACAAGACCTACAACCTCAACCGCGGCACGTCCGGCACCGGCACCCTCTTCTCCGACCCGGACGACGTGTGGGGCGACGGCACCCCGCAGAACGCCCAGACCGCCGGCGTGGACGCGCACTACGGCGCGGCGCTGACCTGGGACTACTACAAGAACGTGCACGGTCGCAGCGGCATCCGCGGTGACGGCGTCGGCGCGTACAGCCGGGTCCACTACAGCAGCAACTACGTCAACGCCTTCTGGCAGGACAGCTGCTTCTGCATGACCTACGGCGACGGCACCAACAACACCAAGCCGCTGACCTCCATCGACGTGGCGGCCCACGAGATGACCCACGGCGTCACCGCGGCCACCGCCAAGCTCGTCTACAGCGGCGAGTCCGGCGGCCTGAACGAGGCGACCTCCGACATCTTCGCCGCCGCCGTGGAGTTCCACGCCAACAACCCCAACGACCCGGGCGACTACCTGGTCGGCGAGAAGATCGACATCAACAGCAACGGCACCCCGCTGCGCTACATGGACAAGCCCAGCCGGGACGGCCGCTCCAAGGACTACTGGTACTCGGGCCTCGGCGGCATCGACGTCCACTACTCCTCGGGCCCGGCCAACCACTTCTTCTACCTGCTGGCCGAGGGCAGCGGCGTCAAGGAGATCAACGGCGTCCGCTACGACAGCCCGACCTACGACAACCTGCCGGTCCCCGGCATCGGCCTGGACAACGCCGAGAAGATCTGGTTCAAGGCGCTGACCCAGTACATGACCGCCAACACCAACTACGCCGCGGCCCGCACCGCCACCCTGCGCGCCGCCGCCGACCTCTTCGGCGAGGGCAGCGCCACGTGGAACACGGTCGCCAACACCTGGGCCGCGATCAACGTCGGCGCCCGCGTCCCCGACAGCGGCGTCACCGTCACCAACCCGGGCAACCAGTCCAGCACCCTCAACCAGCCCGCCAGCCTCCAGATCAAGGCCACCAGCAGCAACACCGGCCCGCTGAAGTACGCGGCCACCGGCCTGCCCGCCGGCCTGTCCATCGACGCGAACACCGGCCTGATCTCCGGCACCCCGACCGCCACCGGCACCAGCAACGTGACGGTCACGGTCACCGACTCGGCGAACAAGACCGGTTCGACGTCCTTCACCTGGACCGTCACCGGCGGCGGCAGCGGCGACGTCTTCGAGAACACCGACGACGTCCAGATCCCCGACGCGGGCGCCGCGGTCACCTCGCCCATCAACGTCACCCGCTCCGGCAACGCCCCGAGCGACCTGAAGGTCGACGTGGACATCGTCCACTCCTACCGCGGTGACCTCGTCATCAGCCTGATCGCCCCCGACGGCACCTCCTACCGCCTGAAGAACTCCAACGCCGGCGACGGCATGCCGGACGTCAAGGCCACCTACACCGTCAACGCCTCCTCCGAGTCCGCCCAGGGCACCTGGAAACTCCAGGTCCAGGACGTGTACGCGCAGGACAGCGGCTACATCAACGCGTGGAAGCTGACGTTCTGACACATGAAAGCTGACGTTCTGACCGTGTGAGCGGCTCGCTCGGCGGTGACCGCCGAGCAGGACAGCACCGCGCACACAGACCGGGCGCCGCCCTTCGGGAGCGGCGCCCGGTCGCGTTGGTGCCCGGAGGGCAGTGGGGTGCCAGGAGGGAGGAATACCCGAGGCCGGAATCCGTGCCGGCCCGACCGGCTCCGAACCCCGTCACACCTCCTCTGGCCCCCGTCACGCCCCGTTGGCCCCCGTCACGCCCCTTCCGGAAACCGCCCCGGACCCCGCCCCGGACCCCGCCCCGGATCCAGATACCGGAGCACCGCCAGCACCCGCCGGTGCTCCTCCGTGCCGCGTGGCAGGCCGAGCTTGTCGAAGATCGCGGCGACGTGCTTCTCGACGGCCCGCTGGGAGATCTCCATCCGGCGCGCGATGGCCGCGTTGGTCAGGCCGGTCGCCATGTGCTCCAGCGCCTCCCGCTCCCGTCCGCTCAGCGCGCCGAGTGTGCCGCGGGCGGCGAGCAGGCGGCCGACGACCTCCGGGTCCAGCGCGGTGCCGCCGGCCACGACGCGGCGCAGGGCGTCCACGAAGTCGTCCACGTCCAGCACCCGGTCCTTGAGCAGGTAGCCGACGCCCGCGGAGCCGTCGGCGAGGAGGGCGTCGGCATACCGGGTCTCGATGTACTGCGAGAAGAGCAGCACGCCCAAACCCGGGTGGCGGCGGCGCAGTTCGATGGCGGCGCGGACCCCCTCGTCGCGGTGGGTGGGCGGCATGCGGACGTCGGCGACGACGGCGTCCGGCCGGTGCGCGTCCACCGCGGCGAGCAGCGCGTCGGGGTCGCCGACGGCGGCCACCACGTCCAGGTCGCGGTCGGCGAGGAGCTGGACCAGCCCCTCGCGGATGATGGCGGCGTCCTCGGCGATCACGATGCGCATGGGGTGTCTTCCGGGAGGGGCAGCCGGACGGTGGCCGTGGTCGGGCCGCCTGGTGGGCTGTCCAGGGACAGGGCGCCGTCGATGGTACGCACCCGTTCGGCCAGCCCCGCCAGCCCCGATCCGGCGCGGGTGACGCGGGCGCCGCCCGCGCCGTCGTCCCGCACCGTGAGCAGCAGGGCGCCCGCCCGCGCCTGTGCCGTGACCTCGATGGTGGTGGCGCGGGCGTGCCGGGCGGCGTTCGTCAGGAGCTCCGCCGCGCAGAAGTAGGCGATGGTCTCCACGGCCTCCGGCGGCCGGGCGGGCAGGTGGGTCCGGACGCTGACCCGAGTCGTCTCCGACCCGATGTCGGAGGCGAGCGAGGCGAGCGCGGCGTCCAGCCCGCTGTCGAGCACCGGCGGGTGGATGCCGCGGACGAGGTCGCGCAACTCGGCCAGCGCGGTCCGGGCGTTGGCGAGCGAGTGGTCGACCAGGTCGCGCGCCTTGGCGGCGTCCGTCCGCGCCGGGTCCAGGGCGGCGCGGGCGCGGGTCAGGGACATGGCGACGGCGACGAGGCGGGCCTGCGCGCCGTCGTGCAGGTCGCGTTCGATGCGGCGGAGGGTGGCCGCGGCGTCGCGGACCGCCAGCGCCCGGGTCTCCTCCAGGTCGTGGATGCGGCGGGCCAGCCGCCCCGGCGCGAGCAGCGCGCGGGCCAGCGCCCGGTGCAGCGCGAGCACCCCGCGCCCGGCCCGCCCCGCGACGGCGAGCAGCAGCATCCCCGCGGCGGCGACCGCGAGCGCCCGCGGCCATGTGTCCAGGGGAAGATCCCGGACGATCTCCAGCCCCCGGTGACCGTCCTCCGACACGCTCGCGAACCAGAAGGGATAGCTGACGAGGACGAGCCCGTAGAGGCGGACCGGCACCTCGACGCAGAACAGCAAGACGGCCAGCGGCACGTTGACGACGGCGAAGGCGGCGCCGCGCCACGCGTCGCGATCCCTGACCGCGCGCCGGGGGCGCGGCGCCGCGGGGATCTCCTCCCCCACGAGCCGGCGCAGCAGGAACCGGTCGACGGTGGTGAGCCCGCGCGCGGCGGTGAGGACGCCGGACAGGAACGGGGGCCCGAGCCTGGTCACGCAGAACAGCCCGCCGTACGCGATCAGCGGCACCAGCAGGATCCCCAGCAGCCCGGGGACGAGGCCCGCCACCGCGTACGCCGAGGCCCCGCAGGCGGCCCGGGAGGCGGGCAGCCCGAGGGCGTCGAGGATGCGCGGGGTCCGGGCGGAGCCCCCGACTTTCCGGGAGCCCTCCACGCCATGTGAGGAGCTCCCGACTTCCCGGGAGCCCTCCACGCCTCGTGAGGAGTCCCCGGCTCGTCGTGAGGAGTCCCCGGCTCGTCGTGAGGAGCCCCCGACTCTTCGTGAGGAGTCGTCAGGCTTCCGCGCGAAGTCGCCAGCCCTCGGTGAGAAGCCCTCAGCCCCCCGCGATGACCCCTCACCCCTCCGCGAGAAGCCCTCAGCCTCCCGCGATGACCCCTCAGCCCCCCGCCGGAAACCCTCGGCTCCCCCACGTCCGAACCGTCCCACGCTCACACCACCACCCCGCGCCGCCCCCGCAGCAACCGCCCCAGCGGTACGGCGGCCGAGCCCAGGACCAGGAGCAGCACCCCGCCCCCCGTGGCCGCCCACGCCGCCACCGGCAGCGCCGACAGCGGGGCACCGGCCGCCGCGCCGAGGGGCAGCGTCACCGCGCAGGCGACCGCCGCCCCCGCTCCGAAGCCCGTCAGCGCCACGATCGCGCCCTCCAGCAGCACCATCCGCACCACCTGGCCCGCGCCGGTTCCGACCGCCCACAGCAGCGCGACCTCGCGCCGCCGTTCGGCCGTCAGCATCACCACCGTGTTGGCGGCGACCAGCGAGGCGAACCCCGCGTACAGCGCGGTGGCGAAGACGTCCATCCACGCCGGGGTGCCCGTCCGGGCCAGCGCGGCGAACCTCACCAGCGCGAACGCCACCACCATGGCCACCGGCGTGACCGCCGAGGACCACCGGCGGGCCAGTGCCCGGCCGTTGGCCACCGCCAGCTCCCCCACCACGCCGTTACCGAGCGCCCGCAGGACCAGCGCGGCGACGCCCGTCGCCAGCCGCCCGATCGCCGGACCGGCCAGCCCCACCGCCGCCAAGTAGGCGAACAGCACGAGCGGCAGCCGTTCGGCGGTCTCGTCCGCGGGTCCGGCGGCGGTCACCGCCGTCAGCGCGACCGCCCCCGCCAGCGCCGCCACCGCCATGCCCAGCCGCACGACCGTCACACCGCTGCGCGGCGCCTCCGCCTCGCCGAGCGCCGCGGCCGGGCGCGACCGCGCGGCGCGGTGCGCGGCCAGCAGGCCACCGAGCTGCGCGGTCACCGCCAGCACGCCCGCGGCGGCCAGCGCCGGCGGCCACCCGACCACCAGCCGTGTCCCGGCCGGCAGCATCCCCTGCCCGGCCATGCCGTCGCACCACACCCGCGCCAGTGCGGTGCCGAGCCCGTAGCCGACGGGCCACGCGATCAGCGCGGTGAGCAGCGCCTCCGCGGCGACCATGCGGCGCACCTGCCAGGGACTGGCGCCCACGGCCCTCAGCAGCGCGTTCTCCCGCGCCCGCTGGGCGACGGACAGCGCCATGACCTGCCCGATGACGAACACCGACAGGTAGACGGTGACGAGGGTGAACCCGAGGCCCATCGTCGTCAGGTCCTCGCGATGCGCCGAGGGCGGCGCCCCCGAGGCCGTCCGCACCATCGCGACGGACGCCGTCACCACGGTCGCCGACAGCGTGAGCACCGCGAAGACGCCGCCGAAGGCGGAGGGCCGGGCCCGTACGGAGGCACGGGCGAGTCCGGTGGTCACCCGGCCACCCCCGCGCCCCTCACACCCGTGGTGCCCAACCGGGCCCCCGGCCGGGCGCCGCCCAGCGCGCGCATCCGCCCGGCGATCCCGGCCACCCCGACCGCGTCGGGCCGCACCTCTTCCACGACCAGCCCGTCCGCGAGGAACAGCACCCGGTCGGCCCACGCGGCGGCGGCCGGGTCGTGCGTGACCATCAGCACCGTCGCGCCCAGTTCGGCCACGGCTCCCCGCAGCAGGGCGAGGACGTCCTCGGCCGTGGCCGGGTCCAGCGCGCCGGTCGGCTCGTCCGCGCACACCACCTCGGGGTCGGTGATCAGCGCCCGGGCGATGGCGGCCCGCTGCCGCTGGCCACCGGACAGTTCCCCGGGCCGGCTCCGCGCGCGGTCCGCCAGCCCGACCCGGGCCAGCAGCCGCCGGGCCCGCTCGCGGTCCCGCGCCCCGCCCGCCAGCCGCACCGGCAGCAGGACGTTCTGCTCGACGGTCAGCGTCGGCAGCAGGTTGAACGACTGGAAGACGAACCCCACCCGGTCGCGCCGCAACCGCGTCAGCCGCCGCTCCCCCATGGCGCCGATCTCCGTGCCCCCCAGCCGCACGCTGCCGCCCGTCGGCCGGTCCAGCCCCGCCGCGCACTGCAGCAACGTGCTCTTCCCGGACCCGGACGGCCCCATCACGGCCGTGAAACTCCCCCGCGCCAGCCGCACGTCCACTCCCCGCAGCGCGTGCACGGCCCTGGCCCCCCGCCCGTGCCGCCGCGTCACGCCCACCAGGTCGAGCGCCCACTCCCCACCCTCGGAACGGCTGTCCCTACCGTTGTCTCGCATACCTGCGACGTTACAAACACGCAGGTCAACGGGGGATGGGGCAACCACCCGCATCGCGGGTTCGGAAAAGCCGAACCAGGCGGCGCGGCGGGCTCGGGTGGCGCGGCTCCCACCCGGATCACGCGGGGCGGCGCGCAAGGCGTGGGC
Organism: Streptomyces sp. NPDC003077; assembly: GCF_040611095.1. Lineage (NCBI taxonomy): Bacteria > Bacillati > Actinomycetota > Actinomycetes > Kitasatosporales > Streptomycetaceae > Streptomyces > Streptomyces sp. NPDC003077. The sequence goes on from NZ_JBEXNM010000011.1 coordinate 54,068, forward strand.
GAAGGCGCGCCACGATAGGCAACGTCCCCAGGTCCACCGCCGAGCCGAGCGGGCTCTCGAACCCGTCGGCTTCGCGTCGCGTCAGCACGCGGTCTCCAGCCAACCGCCGACGGCGCGCGTGACGTCAGGGCCAACCGCGAACGGCGCGTGCCACACCAGGACCAACCGCAGACGGCGCGCACCACGTCAGGACCAACCGCGAACGGCGCCTGTCACGTCAGCGTATCGGGACACTCCGACACCGGACGGTGGTCGCGGTACGGGCCCGGCACGGTGCCCACCACGTCGAACTCCGCCCACACCGCCTTCCCCAACGGGCACCGCTCGTCCACCCCCCAGCGCGTCGCCAGCCGGTCCACCAGCAGCAGGCCGCGGCCGGAGGTGCCGTCCGGCGGGGTGGGGGCCGGGAAGTGGGGGCGGCGGTCGGCGCGGGCGTCGGTGACGTCGACGCGGAGGGTGGTCGTCGTGGCGGCCGAGGGGTGGACGCACAGGTGGAGGTGGAAGTCGCAGCCGGGGACGTGGCCGTGCTGGACGGCGTTGGCGGCCAGTTCGGCCACGACGAGGACGACGGCTTCGGCGTCGTCGCTCCCCTGGGCGTAGCCCCACTGGTCCAGGCAGTGCGCGACGAGTCGCCGGGCCAGCCGTGCGCCGCGCGGGGTGGAGCTGAACCGCATGGCCAATCGGTGTGCGGGCAGCCCTGGCGCGGGGGGCGGGGCGGGAGGCGATTCGGGCATGGAGGTGGGTCCCTCTCGTGAGGCGAGGCGCGTTTCCGCGCACCCGCTCTGTCCGTTTTTGCCTTGTATTAGGTCTGTCGCTTGGTACTGCATGCCTGGTTTGCGCGTTTTTACTGGCCTGCTTGCCGTGCTTGTTTTTGACTGGATTTGCACGATGCGGCCTTTATTTGCGCTCTTCTGTTCGTTCCGTGCGCGACAGACGACCCACCGTAGTGGTGCGCGCGGTGCGAATTCCTATGAAGTGCGGGTTCTGGCATATGCCAATCTCTTCCCGCGAACCACGACGTTCCGGGTACGCTCGCCGCACCACGAGCGAGGGGGTCTGCGTATGGCCAACGAGCCCACCGTCCGGCAGCGGCGCCTCGGCGCCGAGCTGCGGCGACTGCGCGAGGAGAGCAAGGTCAGCGCGGAGCAGGTCGCCGCGCGCCTGGACTGCCACATCTCCAAGATCAGCCGGATCGAGCTCGGACAGTCCCCGACCCGGCGGCTGGACCTCGAAGCGATGCTCGACCTGTACGGCGTCACGGACGAGCACCGGCGCCCGGCCCTGCTCAAGCTCGCGCGCAGCGCCAAGACGAAGGGCTGGTGGCAGTCGTACACGGACGTGATCCCGCCGGCGTACGCGGACTTCATCGGGCTGGAGGCGGACGCGGCGCGGATCGACAGCTTCGAGACGATGCTGGTGCCGGGGCTGCTCCAGACACCGGACTACGCGCGGGCGGTCATCACCGAGGCGTGGGAGACCGAGGGGCCGGAGCAGGTCGAGCGGCTGGTGGAGGTGCGCCGGCTGCGGCAGGAGCTGCTGGATCGCGAGGAGCCCTTCGAATTGAAGGCCATCATCTGCGAGTCGGCCCTGCGCCAGTGCATCGGGAGTACGGAGACGATGCGGGCGCAGCTCCAGCACCTGGTGGAGGTGGAGCGGCGCCCCAACGTCACCTTGCAGGTACTCCCGTACAGCGCGGGCGCGCACCCGGGGCTGAACGGGCCGTTCACCGTACTGGGGTTCGCGCAGGATGGCGATGCCGACGTCGTGCTGACGGAAAATCTGGCGAGTAGCCTCTATTTCGAGGACAAGCGCGAACTGCACCGCTTTCAATGGGCGTTCGACCGGCTCACCGCCATCGCCGCGTCACCGCGAGCATCCGTGTCCCTGTTGAAGACCGCCATCAAGGAACTCACATGACCACCCATGCCCCCAACGCCGCTGAGCTTCCGGTCCGGTGGACCACTTCGTCCTACAGCGGCGGCGGCAACAACTGCGTCCAGGTCGCCGCGCTGCGCGCCGGCCGCCTGGCCGTGCGCGACTCCAAGCGGGCCACCGGGCCCGCCCTCCTGTTCCCCGACGCCGCGTGGGAAGCCTTCCTGGCCACCGTGCGGGCGGGGGCCGGACGGGACTGAGCCCGGACGGACGTGTGGCCCGGCGCGTAACGCCGGGCCACTGCTGTGCGGGGCGGGCGGCTCACCGCATCAGCACCCCCGCTGCCTCGCTCGTCGCCTCGGAGGGCACGGCGATCAGGCCCATCTCCACGCTCCCGGCGAGGAGGCGGTGGGCGGGGAGGATGCGGACGGTGTAGCCGAAGGAGCCGGTGCGGTCGAGGGTGAGGGGGCCCTCGTAGAGCCAGCGGCCTTCGAGGTCGGGGCCGCCGGTGGGTTTGAGGGCCAGGGTCGTGGCGTCGGCGATGCGGTCGGACTCGTCCACCCGGCCGGAGACGAGCTGCACCTCGACGTCGTCGGGGGCCAGTTCGCCGAGGGCGACGCGGACACGCAGGGCGAGGGTGGCGCCCAGTTCCGCGCTGCCGTTGACGGGGGTGGCGGGGGCGCCGGTCTCGACGTGGTCCACCGCGACCTGCGACCAGGCGGCGCGGACGCGGGCCTTCCACCGGGCCAGTTCCGTGGCGGCCTCGGGGGTCAGGGCGCGCTGGGCGTGGGCGGCGGGGGCGTAGAGCCGTTCGACGTATTCGCGCACCATGCGTCCGGCCAGCACCTTGGGCCCCAGGGTGACGAGGGTCTGGCGGACCATCTCGACCCAGCGGGGGGCGATGCCCGCCTCGTTGCGGTCGTAGAAGCGTGGGGCGACGCGGTTCTCCAGCAGGTCGTACAGGGCGGCGGCCTCCAGTTCGTCCCGGCGGTCGTCGCTGATGGCGGAGCCGTCGGCGGTGGGGATGGACCAGCCGAAGTCCGGCTCGTACCACTCGTCCCACCAGCCGTCGAGGACGGAGAGGTTCAGACAGCCGTTGAGGGCGGCCTTCATGCCGGAGGTGCCGCACGCCTCCAGGGGGCGCAGCGGGTTGTTGAGCCACACGTCGCAGCCGGGGTAGAGCTTCTGCGCCATGGCCATGCCGTAGTCGGGGAGGAAGACCAGGCGGTGGCGGACCCGGGGGTCGTCGGCGAAGCGGACGAGTTCCTGGATGAGGCGCTTGCCGCCGTCGTCGGCGGGGTGGGCCTTGCCGGCGACGACGATCTGCACCGGGCGTTCGGGGTGCAGCAGCAGGTCCATCAGGCGGTCGCGGTCGCGCAGCATGAGGGTGAGCCGCTTGTAGGACGGCACCCGGCGGGCGAAACCGATGGTGAGGACGTCGGGGTCCAGCACGTCGTCGATCCAGCCGAGTTCGGCGGTGCCCGCGCCGCGCTGCCGCCAGGAGACGCGCAGCCGGCGGCGGACCTCCTCGACGAGCTGTTCGCGCAGCAGCCGGCGCAGGTCCCAGACCGCCTGGTCGGGGATGTCGGCGACGGCGGACCAGCGGCGGGAGTCGCCGACGGTCAGCGCGTCCTCGGTGCGGCCGGCGCCGATCTGGCGGGCGCCGAGCCGGAAGACCTCGGGCGCGACCCAGGTGGGGGCGTGCACGCCGTTGGTGACGGAGGTGATCGGCACCTCCTCCGGGTCGAAGCCGGGCCACAGGCCGGCGAACATCTCCCGGCTGACCTTGCCGTGCAGGGTGGAGACGCCGTTGGCGCGCTGCGCCAGGCGCAGGCCCATGACGGCCATGTTGAAGAGGTTGGGTTCGCCGCCGGGGTAGGTCTCCATGCCGAGGGTGAGGATGCGCTGCACGTCCACGCCGGGGAGTTCGCCCTCGGGGCCGAAGTGGCGGGCGACCAGTTCGCGGTCGAAGCGGTCGATGCCGGCGGGGACGGGGGTGTGGGTGGTGAAGACCGTTCCGGCGCGGACGGTCTCCAGGGCGGCGTCGAAGTCGAGGCCGTCCTCGGTCAGCTCGCGGATGCGCTCCAGGCCGAGGAACCCGGCGTGGCCCTCGTTGGTGTGGAACACCTCGGGGGCGGCGTGCCCGGACAGCCGGCAGTAGGCGCGCACGGCCCGGACGCCGCCGATGCCCAGCAGCATTTCCTGGAGGAGGCGGTGCTCGCTGCCGCCGCCGTAGAGGCGGTCGGTCACGTCGCGTTCACCGGGCGCGTTCTCCTCCACGTCGGAGTCCAGGAGGAGCAGCGGGACGCGGCCGACGCGGGCCTGCCAGACGTACGAGCGCAGCCGCCGGCCGCCCGGGAGGGCGATGGCGACCTGGGTGGGGGTGCCGTCGTGCTCGCGGAGCAGTTCCAGGGGCAGCTCGTTGGGGTCCAGCACCGGGTACTTCTCCTGCTGCCAGCCCTCGCGGGAGAGGGACTGGCGGAAGTAGCCGTGCCGGTAGAGCAGGCCGACCCCGATGAGCGGGACGCCGAGATCGCTGGCGGCCTTGAGGTGGTCCCCGGCCAGCACGCCGAGGCCGCCGGAGTACTGGGGCAGGGCGGCGGTGATGCCGAACTCGGGCGAGAAGTAGGCGATGGCGGCGGGGAGTTCGGTGCGCGGTGTGGTCTGGTACCAGCGGCGGCCGACGAGGTAGTCGTGCAGGTCGTCGGCGGCGGCGGTGAGCCGCCGCAGGAACCTGCGGTCCTCGGCCAGTTCGGCGAGCCGCTCGGCGGAGACGGTCCCCAGGAGGCGTACCGGGTCCGCGCCGGCCCGCCACCAGCCTTCGGGGGCGACGGCCTGGAACAGCTCGCGGGTTTCGGGGTGCCAGGACCAGCGGAGATTGCGCGCGAGGTCGCTGAGCGGTCGTAGGGGTTCCGGGAGGACAGGGCGTACGGTGAACCGACGAATGGCCTTCACGGCTTCGACGGTAGCGGCGAGCGTGCGCCCGATTCGCCCGTTGCCACGGAATCCGGTCCACAACCACCCCGACCGGCGTCACCCGGGAGCGGCCGGGTGCGGCCACTCGGAGGACACCGGGCCCGGGCCGCCTCGCCGCCAGGTGCTCCCCGCGCGGTCCGCCCGGCCCCGCGATCACCTGGGCCGCTGCCCCGGCCGCCCCGCCCGGCCCCCGTTCCGGTCCGCAACGGCCGGTACCCCGCGCCGCGCCGCCCCGTCCACCGCGCGCTCCCCGTCCGCACCCCCGGGCGATATGGCCGATTCCGCCCCCTCGTGCGCTCTTGTACGCACTCGCGTCAGGCGGAAGGCTGCGGAGGGGCGCCGACCGGGTACGGCGCGGCCCTCATCACCACCTCCGCGTCGCAACTCCGTCGCGCCCGCTTCGCGTTGAGGAGGGGACTCTCTACATGCCACACATACGCATACGCCGGCGCCGGCCGGCCGGCGCGCTCGCCGCCGTCGCGGCGGCGGCGCTGCTGTCGGCCGCCGTGCCGCCGGCGCACGCCGCCCCGCCCGAGGGGCGGATCGTGGGCGCGAACGCGACCGACGCGGTACGCAGCAGCTACATCGTCACGCTCAGGAGCGGCGTCGGGGGGACGCCGGCCGCCTCGGCGGCGGGCCGGGCGCTGGCCGCCAGGTACGGCGTGACCGTCAGCCACGTCTACTCGCGGGCCATGAACGGCTACGCGGTCCGGGCCGGCGAGACGCAGGCCCGGCGGCTGGCCGCCGACCCGGCCGTGGTCTCCGTCGCCCAGGACCGCACGGTCTCCCTGGCCCACACCCAGCGCAACCCCCCGAGCTGGGGCCTGGACCGGATCGATCAGGCGCGGCTGCCGCTGGACCACTCCTACACCTGGCCGCGTTCCGCGGGTGAGGGCGTCACGGTGTACGTGATCGACACCGGGGTCCGCACCACGCACAAGGACTTCGGTGGCCGGGCGGTCAGCGGCCATGACTTCGTGGAGGGCGACACGGACGCCTCGGACGGCAACGGGCACGGCACGCACGTGGCCGCCACCGCCGTCGGCACCCGGTACGGCGTCGCCAAGCGGGCGAAGGTCGTCGCGGTACGGGTCCTGGACGACGCGGGCCTGGGGACCATCGGCCAGCTCATCGCGGGCGTCGACTGGGTGACCCGCAACGCCCGGCGGCCCGCGGTGGCCAACATGAGCCTGGGCGCCTTCCCGGACGCGGGGCTGGAGCGCGCGGTGCGCAACGCCGTCAAGGCCGGGGTGACGTTCACCGCCGCGGCCGGCAACGACGGCCTGCCCGCCGACATCAACTCCCCCGGCCGTGTGCGGGAGGCGATCACCGTCGGCGCCACCGACCGCCTGGACCGCCGGGCGGAGTTCTCCAACTGGGGCCCGAAACTGGACCTTTTCGCGCCGGGTGTGGACATCACGTCCGCGTGGAACACGAGTGACACGGCGCGGCGGACCCTCTCCGGCACGTCGATGGCCGCGCCGCACGCCGCCGGGGCGGCGGCGCTGTACCTGGCCGACCACCGGTGGGCCGAACCGAAGGAGGTGGCCGACGCTCTGGTGGCCAACGCGGTCCCGAACCGGGTCCAGGACCCGGGTTTCCGCTCGCCGAACAAGCTCTTGCACATTCCCCGCCCGTAGTGGTGGTGACAGGTCAGCACCGGGCCGGCCCCGTCCCCTGGCGGGGCCGGTTCTCGTGCGGCCGGCCGGTTGCCGGTGGTTCACCGTCGGCACACCGGGGGTTCACCCGCCGCCTGCCGGGCGGCCGGGCGGGGCCGCCGGGGTGTCCGCCGGTGAGCGGCCGGGGGCCCGTCCGCGTACGTACTACCGGTGTTCCGCGGGGGACGAACGGACGCAACGCCCGCGCGCCCGTCGACGGGCCGGGGCCGTACCGGGCCGGTCGGGCCCCGCGGGGGACGAACGGACGCGGCGCCCGCACGCCCGTCGCCGGACCGGGGCCGTACCGGACCGGCCGGACCGCGGGAGGCGTTCCGTGGCACGCCCGTTCGGCTCCCGTACCGGCGGCCGGGTCATTTCGGGACATGTCCCGGGAAGGCTTGGGGAGTACGTCCGTTCGGCTCGCGCGTCACCGGACCGGGCGGTCCGGACGCGTACCGCCGGCCGGCCCCCTGGCACGCCCGTTCCACCACACCACCGTCCACCCCTCCAACCGAGTGAAAGCGGACAGGAGCGCCCATGCCCGCACCCCGCACGCCTGGCGCCGAGCGGATACAAAGAAGGACGAAATGCAGCAGCGTACCTCCGACTTCAGGTGAATCCATGATCGGTCGCATCCCTGTCCTGGACCTCCATCCGCTGATCGACTGCGGGCGCCGCCCGGTGAAGGCGGTGATCGGCGAGACGTTCCAGGTCTCGGCCACCGTCTTCCGGGAGGGGCACGACGCGGTCGGCGCGAACGTGGTCCTGCGGGCGCCCTCCGGCCGCCGAGGCCCCTGGACGCCGATGCGCGAGCTGGCGCCCGGCACCGACCGCTGGAGCGCCGACGTCACCCCCGACGTGGAGGGGCGCTGGACCTACGCGGTCGAGGCGTGGTCGGACCCGATCGGCACCTGGCGGCACCACGCGGCCATCAAGATCCCGGCCGGGGTGGACACGGAGCTGGTGCTCACCGAGGGCGCCGCCCTGTACGAGCGCGCCGCGGCCGGTGTGCCCAAGCGCGACGGCCGGGAGGCCGTCCTGCGGGCCCTGGACGCGCTGCGGGACGAGCGGCTGCCCGCCGCCACCCGGCTGGCCGCGGCGCTGGCCCCGGACGCCACCGCCGCGCTCGCCCGCCACCCGCTGCGCGAACTGGTCTCGGCGACCCGTCCGGCGCCGCTCCAGGTGGAGCGGCGCCGCGCGCTGTACGGCTCGTGGTACGAGTTCTTCCCGCGCTCGGAGGGCGCCGTGGTCAAGCCGGACGCACCGCCGGTGAGCGGCACGCTCCGGACGGCGGCCGAGCGGCTGCCCGCGGTCGCCGCGATGGGGTTCGACGTGGTGTACCTGCCGCCCATCCACCCCATCGGCACCTCGTACCGCAAGGGCCCCAACAACGCGCTGTCGGCCGGACCGTACGACGTGGGCTCCCCCTGGGCCATCGGCTCGTCCGAGGGCGGGCACGACGCGATCCACCCGGACCTGGGGACCTTCGCCGACTTCGACCACTTCGTGCGGACGGCGCGGGAGCTGCGGATGGAGGTCGCGCTGGACTTCGCGCTCCAGTGCTCGCCCGACCACCCGTGGGTGGAAAAGCACCCGCAGTGGTTCCACCACCGCGCGGACGGCACCATCGCCTACGCCGAGAACCCGCCGAAGAAGTACCAGGACATCTACCCCCTCGCCTTCGACGCCGACTTCCCCGGGCTCGTCCAGGAAACGGAGCGGGTGCTGCGCCTGTGGATGGAGCACGGCGTCCGCATCTTCCGGGTGGACAATCCGCACACCAAGCCGGTGGTCTTCTGGGAAAAGGTCATCAGCGAGATCAACCGCACCGACCCGGACGTCATCTTCCTGGCCGAGGCGTTCACCCGGCCGGCGATGATGCGGACGCTGGCGCAGATCGGTTTCCAGCAGTCCTATACGTATTTCACCTGGCGCAACAGCAAGCACGAGCTCACGGAATACCTCACCGAGCTGTCCCGCGAGACCGCCTCGTACATGCGGCCGAATTTCTTCGTGAACACGCCCGACATCCTGCACGCCTATCTCCAGCACGGCGGCCGGGCCGCGTTCGAGGTACGGGCGGTACTGGCCGCCACGCTTTCCCCGTCCTGGGGCGTCTACGCGGGATACGAACTGTGCGAGGGCACTCCGGTGCGGCCCGGCAGCGAGGAGTACCTCGACTCCGAGAAATACCAACTGCGGCCCCGGGACTGGGAGACAGCGGCCCGCGAGGGACGTACCATCGCACCGCTCCTCACCACACTGAACCGGTTGCGCCGTCGGCATCCGGCTCTTCAGCAGCTCCGCAATCTCCATTTCCATTCCGTGGACAACGACGCGCTCATCGCCTACTCCAAGCGGGAAGGAGCCGGCGCGGGAGCCGACACGGTATTGACGATCGTCAACCTGGACCCGCACCACACCCACGAGGCGACGGTGTCGTTGGACATGCCGGTACTCGGCCTGGAGTGGCACGAGTCCTTCCCGGTGCGCGACGAGCTCACCGGTGAGACCTACCACTGGGGCAGAGACAACTATGTGCGCCTTGAGCCGGGCCGTTCCCTCGCGCCCGCGCACGTGCTGTCGCTGCGACCGTCCTCACCGATCGGAGGGTCACCCAATTGATCGTCAATGAGCCCGTTCCCGACAAGTTCGAAGACACCCCGGCCAAGGACCGGGATCCGGACTGGTTCAAGCGGGCCGTCTTCTACGAAGTCCTGGTGCGGTCCTTCCAGGACAGCAACGGAGACGGCGTCGGCGACCTCAAGGGCATCACCGCCAAACTGGACTACCTGCAATGGCTGGGCGTGGACTGCCTCTGGTTGCCGCCGTTCTTCAAATCACCGCTGCGGGACGGTGGTTACGACGTCTCGGACTACACCGCGGTACTCCCGGAATTCGGCGACCTGGCCGATTTCGTGGAATTCGTGGACGCCGCGCACCAGCGCGGAATGCGGGTCATCATCGACTTCGTCATGAACCACACCAGCGACCAGCACCCCTGGTTCCAGGAGTCGCGTTCCGATCCGGAGGGACCGTACGGCGACTACTACGTGTGGGCCGACGACGACAAGCAGTACCAGGACGCCCGCATCATCTTCGTGGACACCGAGGCGTCCAACTGGACGTTCGACCCGGTACGGAAACAGTATTTCTGGCACCGCTTCTTCTCGCACCAGCCGGACCTGAACTACGAGAACCCGGCGGTGCGCGAGGAAATGCTCTCGGCCCTGCGGTTCTGGCTCGATCTGGGCATCGACGGTTTCCGGCTGGACGCGGTCCCCTACCTCTACGCCGAAGAGGGGACCAACTGCGAGAACCTGCCCGCCTCGCACGCCTTCCTCAAGCACGTCCGGGCCGAGATCGACGCCCATTACCCGGACACCGTCCTGCTCGCCGAGGCCAATCAGTGGCCGGAGGACGTCGTCGACTACTTCGGCGACTTCTCGGTGGGCGGCGACGAATGCCACATGGCCTTCCACTTCCCGGTCATGCCGCGCATCTTCATGGCGGTCCGCAGAGAATCCCGCTACCCCGTCTCGGAAATCCTCGCCAAGACGCCGGCCATCCCCTCCGGCTGCCAGTGGGGCATCTTCCTGCGCAACCACGACGAGCTCACCCTCGAAATGGTCACGGACGAAGAACGCGACTACATGTACGCGGAATACGCCAAGGACCCGAGGATGCGCGCCAACATCGGCATCCGGCGGCGGCTGGCCTCCCTGCTGGACAACGACCGCAACCAGATCGAACTGTTCACCGCGCTCCTGCTGTCGCTGCCCGGCTCGCCGATCCTCTACTACGGCGACGAGATCGGCATGGGCGACAACATCTGGCTCGGCGACCGGGACGCCGTACGCACGCCGATGCAGTGGACCCCGGACCGCAACGCCGGGTTCTCCTCCTGCGACCCGGGGCGGCTGTACCTGCCGACCATCATGGACCCGGTCTACGGCTATCAGGTGACCAACGTCGAGGCCCAGATGAGCAGCCCCGCCTCGCTGCTCCACTGGACCCGCCGGATGATCGAGATCCGCAAGCAGAATCCGGCCTTCGGCCTGGGCACGTACACCGAACTGCCGTCCTCCAACCCGGCCGTCCTCGCCTTCCTGCGGGAGTACCAGGACGACCTGGTGCTGTGCGTGCACAACTTCTCGCGCTTCGCCCAGCCCACCGAGCTGGACCTGCGGGCCTTCAACGGCCGCCACCCGGTCGAGCTGATCGGCGGCGTGCGGTTCCCGGCCATCGGGGAGTGGCCCTACCTGCTGACGCTGGCGGGGCACGGGTTCTACTGGTTCCGGCTGCGGCGGGGGGTGCTTTAGGACAAGGGCCGGCCCGGCGGGCCCCCGGCGCGCGGGATCCCGCGGCGGCCGGGCCGGGAGCGTCCCCCGTGCTCCCCGGAAGCGGTCCCCCGAGGTCACCGGCCGGATCACCCGGCCGCCCCCGGAGGGCCGCCCCCCGCTCGGCGTCCCCCCGCCGCCCCCGGCCGCGCCCGGCCCCGTCCACGGCCCGCCGCAGGACCGAAAGATATCCGCCCGTACGCGCCCCGCCCGGCGCGTGCGGGCGTTTTCCGATCCCCTTCAGGGGCAGTCTCCCTACTACGCACGGGCCGGGTGAGCCATCGCCACACTCCACGCGTCCGGGCAGCACCTGCGCGACACGCTGCCGTACGGACGATCCTCGCCCGACACGTCCCGCACCGCCGCACAGACCAGGCCGCATTCCGGGACACTCTGCCCTACCTTGTCGTGTGCCCGGGGAAAGGACGCGACGCCATGTCGGATACCGCCTCGACCCGTGCCACCCGCACCACGCCGGATCGCCTCTCCACCAGCGCACCGGCCCTGCTGTCCTCGCTCGTCCCCCTGCTGACCGAATGGCTGCCGCGGCAGCGCTGGTTCGCGGGCAAGGGGCGCCCCGTCACCGGCTTCGAGCTGGCCTCCGCCACCGAACTGCTCCCCGTCGGAGCGGGCGGCGCCACCCCCGGGCTGCTGCACCTGCTGGTGCGGGCCCACCAGGCGAGCCCCTCCCCCCGGCAGCCCGCCACCGCCGACTGCTACCAGCTCCTGCTGGGCGTCCACAGCGCGCTGCCACCGCAGCTCGCGCCCGCCGTCATCGGCCGCCCCACCGGCGGCCCGCTCGGCGGCCGGACCGTCTACGACGCGCTGGCCGACAGCCGCCTGTGCGCCCTGCTGCTGGAACGGCTGCGGATGCCCGGCAAGCTGGGCGTCCTGCGGTTCTGCCGGGAGGAGGAGGCCGTCATCTCGTCCGGCATGCCGGCCCGCCCGCTCACCGCCGAACAGTCCAACTCCTCCGTGATCTACGGCGACGCGTACATCCTCAAGGTCTTCCGCCGCACCAGCCCCGGCGTCAACCCCGACCTGGAACTGCCCCTCGCCCTCGCCCGCGCCAAGTGCTCGCGGGTGCCCGCCCCGGCCGCGTGGTTCGAGGCCGAGCTCGACGACGCGGACGGCGAACCGGTCACCCTCGGCGTGCTCCAGCCCTTCCTGCCCGGCTCCGCCGACGGCTGGCAGCTCGCCCTGAACGCGCTGGCGCTGCGCGCCGACTTCACCAGCCCCGCGCGGGCGCTCGGCCACGCCACCGCCGAGGTGCACACCGCGCTCGCCGAAGCGCTGCCCACCGTGGAACTGCGCCGCCCGCAACTGGAGGCCATCGCCGCCGTCATGCACGAGCGGCTGGAGGCCACCGCGCAGGCGGTGCCCGCGCTGCGCCCGTACCAGGCCGGGCTGGCCGCCGCCTACGACGCCCTGACCGCCCTCGGGCACGCCGGCCGCTCCCTGCCCGCCCAGCGCATCCACGGCGACCTCCACCTCGGCCAGGCGCTGCGCTCCGTCGACGAGGGCCGCTGGTCGCTGATCGACTTCGAGGGCGAGCCGACCCGGTCGCTCGCCGAGCGGCGGCGCCCGCAGCCCGTCGTACGGGACCTCGCCGGGATGCTGCGCTCCTTCGACTACGCCGCGCACAGCGCGCCCACCAGCGGCGACGCCTGGTCACTGGAGTGGGCCCGGCGCGCCCGGGAGGCGTACTGCACCGGGTACGCGGAGGCCGGCGGGCCCGACCCACGCGCCGTCCCCGAGCTGCTGCGCGCCTACGAGACGGACAAAGCCGTCTACGAGGTCCTGTACGAGGCCCGGCACCGGCCCGACTGGCTGCCCGTCCCGATGGCCGCCATCGCGCGGCTGGCGGGCGGGGAGACGGCTCCCGGTGTGGCCGGTATTGGTGTGGCGGGGGGCGGCTCGGGCGGGCAGGGTGCGGACGGTACGGGGGCGGCGGGTGCCGTCTCCTTCGGGGTGGCGGATGCCGTCTCCGGGGCGGCGGATGCCGTCTCCTCCGGGCCGGGGGATGCCGTCGTCGGGCCGGAGGATGCCGGGTCCGGCGGGGGCGGTGCCGGGCGAGGGGGAAGCGGTGACGGCGGCTCGGGGGCGGCCGGGGGGCGCGATGCCTCCGATGGCCGTGCATGAGCCGCCCGTACCCGGCTACCCGCATCGCACGGACCGGGCCGCCGCCCGCGGACCCCGGACCGTACCCGCGCCACCGCGCACGCCCGCACCTCGCCCGGAGGGCCCCACGGCCCGACGGACACACATCCGCATATGCCCCGCCTTCGGCGGCGACCCGCGCCACCGCTGACGTCGCCGCCGACCACGGCACCGGTTCCGCCGGTGCCCCGATGCCACCGATCCCGTCGAGGAGGCTCCTCCCGTGACCGCCCGTTCGCCGTCCCGCCGTACCTCGCCCGACGCCGCGCCCGCCCGGGACACCCCGCAGCGGCCCGCGGCGCAGGGGCCCGGCGTGCCGGCCACGTTCCTGCCGGGCCAGGTCGAGCCCGCGCCCGACGGCGCCGGGGCCGACGGCTCTCCGGTCGGCGGCTCCCCGGCCGACGGTTCTCCGGCCGACGGCTCTCGGGCCGACGGCTCTCCGGCCGACCGGCACGAGGCCGGTGCCGAGGCCGTGTCGCGCGCCGGGGCCGATGCCGGGGGCCCGCCCCGCACCAGTGAAGGACCGGGTGCCGAGGCCACACTCACCGCGGCCCGCGGTGACGCGGAGTCCGCGCCGCCGCGCACGTCCGGTGGAACCGCGCGTCCGGCTCCGCCGACCGCCGATGTGGAGACCGCGTCGGCCAAGACGGCCCGTGGGCGCCGGGCTCCGGCCTCTCGCGCCTCCGGCGGCGCCCGGTCGAAGGCCGCCGATGTGAAGCCCGCGGATGACGCGAAGCCCGGAAGCGCGAAGCCTGTGGACGCGAAGCCCGCGGATACGTCGTCCGCAGACACGAAGCCCGCGGATACGAAGCCCGCGGATACGTCGTCCGCCGGGCCGTCCGTCTCCGGTCGGAAGGCCGGGGGCCCGAAGCCCGCGGACGTGCGGGCCGCCGGCCCCTCCCCCCAGGCCGCCGGTGCCCCCAAGCCCTCCGGCTCCCCCGGCGTCCGGCCCGCTCCCCCGATGGAGGGGTGGGAGCGGGACCGGCTGCTGGCCGGGACCCACCACGACCCGCACGGTCCGCTCGGCGCGCACGCCGTGCCCGGGGGCGTGCTGTTCCGGGCGCTGCGTCCGTACGCCACCTCCGTCACCGTCCTCGCGCCGGGGATCCGGGCCGAGCTGCCGCACGAGGGCGACGGGCTGTTCGCCGGGGTGCTGCCGCTGCCGGAGATCCCGGAGTACGAGCTGCTGATCGCGTACGACGGTGCCGAGGTGCGCACCCACGACCCGTACCGCTTCCTGCCCGCGCTCGGCGAACTCGACCTGCACCTGATCGCCGAGGGCTGGCACGAGCAGCTCTGGCACGCGCTCGGCGCCCGGCCGATGACCCACCAGGGCGTGACCGGCACCCGCTTCACCGTCTGGGCGCCCAACGCGCAGGGCGTCCGCGTGACCGGCAACTTCAATTACTGGGACGGCACCGGCTTCCCCATGCGCTCGCTGGGCTCGTCCGGCGTCTGGGAGCTGTTCGTGCCGGGGCTGGGCGAGGGCGAGCTGTACAAGTTCGACATCGCGCGGCCGGACGGCTCGCACACGCTGCGGGCCGACCCGATGGCCCGGCGTACGGAGGCGCCGCCCGCCAACGCCTCGGTCGTGGACGTGAGCCGCCACGAGTGGCACGACCAGGAGTGGATGTCCCGGCGCGCCGAGCGCCCCGTCCACCAGGCGCCGTTCTCCGTGTACGAGGTGCACCTGGCGTCCTGGCGGCCCGGGCTGTCCTACCGGGAGATCGCCGAGCAGCTTCCCGCGTACGTCGCCGAGCTGGGCTTCACGCACGTCGAGCTGCTGCCGGTCGCCGAGCACCCCTTCGGCGGCTCGTGGGGCTACCAGGTCACCGGCTTCTACGCGCCCACGGCCCGGCTGGGCACGCCGGACGACTTCCGGTACCTGGTCGACACGCTGCACCAGGCCGGCATCGGCGTCCTCATGGACTGGGTGCCCGCGCACTTCCCGCGCGACGACTGGGCGCTCGCCGAGTTCGACGGGCGGACGCTGTACGAGCACGAGGACCCGGCGCGGGCGGCACACCCCGACTGGGGGACGCTGGAGTTCGACTACGGGCGGACGGAGGTCCGCAACTTCCTGGTGGCCAACGCCGTCTACTGGTGCGAGGAGTTCCACATCGACGGGCTGCGGGTGGACGCCGTCGCCTCGATGCTCTACCTCGACTACTCCCGGGAGAGCGGCGAGTGGACGCCCAACGTCCACGGCGGCCGGGAGAACCTGGACGCCGTCGCCTTCCTCCAGGAGATGAACGCCACCGTGTACCGGCGGTGCCCCGGCGTCGTCACCATCGCGGAGGAGTCCACCGCATGGGACGGGGTCACCCGTGCCACCCACCACACCGGGCCGGGCGGCTTCGGCGGGCTGGGCTTCGGGCTGAAGTGGAACATGGGCTGGATGCACGACTCGCTCGTATACATGTCCAAGGAGCCGGTGCACCGCAAGTACCACCACGGCGAGATGACCTTCGCCATGGTCTACGCGTACTCCGAGAACTACGTGCTGCCGATCTCGCACGACGAGGTGGTGCACGGCAAGCGGTCGCTGGTCTCCAAGATGCCGGGCGACTGGTGGCAGCAGCGTGCCAACCACCGCGCGTACCTCGGCTACATGTGGGCGCATCCGGGCAAGCAGCTGCTGTTCATGGGGCAGGAGTTCGCGCAGGGGGCGGAGTGGTCGGAGAGCGGCGGGCCGGACTGGTGGTTGCTGGATCCGGCGTACCCGGCGGAGCCGGATCATCGGGGCGTCCGGGACCTTGTGCGCGACCTGAACGCGCGTTACCGGGAGACGCCCGCTCTGTGGGAGCGGGATACCGATCCGGGTGGGTTCCGGTGGATCGATGGCTCGCTGAGTGACGACAACGTGTTTCCGTTCATCCGCTATGACGCCGAAGGCGCTCCGCTGATCTCGGTGTCCAACTTCTCGCCGGTGGTGCGGGAGGGGTATCGGCTGGGGGTGCCGGAGCATGTCACGGGGTGGCGTGAGGTGCTGAACACGGACGAGTCGCGGTACGGCGGGTCCGGGGTGATCAACCCGGGGTCGCTGCTGCCTACGGGGAAACCGGCCCACGGGTTCCCCGTCTCCCTTGCCCCGGTGTTGCCGCCGCTGGCGACGATCTGGTTGCGGCCGGCCTGAGGGAGCTCAGGGGGCTTAGGCGGGCGGCCCCGCCTCGCGTGGTGGGCGCGGGGTGGGGTCGTTCCTTTTTCCGATACGCGTGGCGTTTGTGGCGGTTTGTGGTGGGGTGCCGATTCTCCGGTTTGCTCGGCTTCTCCGGCTTGCCTGGCTTGCCCGGTCTTCGGCCGGGGGTCGGTTCGCCTTCGGCGGGATGGGGGTGCGGGGTGGACGCTTCGTGTGTTCGGGGTCGGGGCCGCCCCGGGGTACCTCCTCGCGGCAGTTGCGCTTACCCGACGAGATCTTGAGTCGGGGCCGCCGCGCCCCAGTCCGCTGCGGGGGCACCCCGGGACGTCCCCTTCCGTCGGTTGCGCGCCCACCCCTTGTGGGAGGTGAAAAGCCCAACGGGTCGGCCCGCCTTCACCATCAAGCCCATCCGGCGCAATACCAAGCCCGCCCGGCGCAATATCAAGCCCGTCCGGCGCAACACCAAGCCCGTCCGGCGCTTGAGGACACCCCACCAAGGCCCTTCACCAATCGACGAACGGAGGTCGCCAAAATCCAGCCCGTCCGGCGCTTGAGGACAACGCCCCCGGCGTTCACCGGGCCCGCGTACCGCCCCCACCCAACGAACGACACCCCACCAAAACCCAGCCCGTCCGGCGCTTGAGGACACCCCACCAAGGCGCATCACCAACCGACGAACGGAAGTCGCCAAAACCCAGCCCGTCCGGCGCTTGAGGACAACGCCCCCGGCGTTCACCGGGCCCGCGTACCGCCCCCAACCAACGAACGCCGCCCCACCAAAATCCAGCCCGTCCGGCGATTGAGGACACCCCACCAAGGCGCATCACCAACCGACGAACGGAAGTCGCCAAAACCCAGCCCGTCCGGCGCTTGAGGACACCCCACGAAAGCGCTTCACCAATCGACGAACGGAGGTCGGCAAGTCCCAGCCCGTCCGGCGCTTGAGGACAACGCCCCCGGCGTTCACCGGGCCCGCAGGCGGAAGCGTGCGCCGAGGCGGCCGGGCTACACCCCCGCCGGCTCCTTGGCTTCCGGGCCGCCCGGGTGCCGGTCGGGGCCGGTGGGTTCGGGGGACGCCCCGTGCCCGTCCGCCGCGAGCGTCGTCTCGTCGAACGGCAGGCGGCCTGCCAAGACCTCCGTCACCCGCGCCTTGTCGATCTCCTTGGTCCACGTGCCGACCAGCACCGTCGCCACCGCATTGCCCGCGTAATTCGTCAGCGCGCGCGCTTCGCTCATGAAGCGGTCGATGCCGACGATGAGGCCGACGCCGTCGACCAGTTCCGGCCGGTGGGACTGGAGGCCACCGGCCAGCGTGGCGAGTCCCGCGCCCGTGACGCCCGCCGCGCCCTTCGAGGCGATGATCATGAAGGCGAGGAGCGAGATCTGCTCGCCGAGGGCCAGCGGCTTGCCCATGGCCTCGGCGATGAACAGGGAGGCCATCGTCAGGTAGATCGCGGTGCCGTCGAGGTTGAAGCTGTAGCCGGTCGGGACGGTGACGCCGACGACCGGTTTGCTCACGCCCAGGTGCTCCATCTTGGCGATGAGCCGGGGCAGCGCGGATTCGGACGAGGAGGTGGAGAGGATGAGCAGGAACTCACGGGCCAGGTACTTCAGCAGCTTGAAGATGTTCACGCCGGCGACCAGGCGGAGCAGCGTTCCCAGGACGACCACCACGAACAGCAGGCAGGTCACGTAGAAACCGATCATGATGACGGCCAGGGACTTCAGCGCGTCCACGCCGGTCGCGCCGACCACGGCGGCGATCGCGCCGAAGGCGCCCACCGGCGCCGCCCACATGATCATCGACAGCACGCGGAAGACCAGCCGCTGCACGTGCCCGATGCCGCGCAGCACCGGTTCGCCCGCCGCTCCCATCGCCTGGAGTCCGAAGCCGACCAGCAGCGCCACCAGCAGCGTCTGGAGCACCTCGCCCTGGGTGAAGGCGGAGACCAGCGTGGTCGGGATGATGCCGAGCAGGAACTCGGAGGTGGACTCCGCCTCGCCTTCCGTCTGCGCCTGGCCCGCGTGCCGCAGCGCGTCCGTCAGGTGGAGGCCGGAGCCGGGCTCCAGGACGTTGCCGACCAGCAGGCCTATCGCAAGGGCGACGGTGGACATCACCAGGAAGTAGCCGAGCGCGAGGCCGCCGACCGCGCCGACCTTGGCGGCCTTGCGGACCGAGCCGACGCCCAGCACGATCGTGCAGAAGATCACCGGCGAGATCATCATCTTGATGAGGTTGACGAAGCCGGTGCCCAGCGGTTTGAGCTCGACGGCGAAGCCGGGGGCGGCGAGCCCGACGACGACACCGACGAGCACCGCGACGATGACGGCGATGTACAGGTAATGGGTCCGGTCCCGCCGCTTCGGTGGGGCCGTTTCGGCGGTCGCCCCGGACGGTGGGGTCTGTGCGGCCACGACTGTCTCCTCAAGTGTTCGGTGCGGCGCGGCTCCCGTCCGAGGACGGGGGCCGCGCCGATGACGCTGACGTGCGGCTCGTGGTCGTCCGCGGGTGCGGGCGTGCCAGGAGTCCCGGCGACTATGCACGTCACGCGGGCCGCCCGCCACCCTCCGTCACGTTTCGCCGCCGCTCACCGCCCCATTGACCCCGAACCGGCCGTGACTTACGGTCACCGGGCATACCCTCGGCGTCAGTTGGAGGTCGTGTCGTGCGCCCCACCACCCCGCTGGTTCTCCTCGCCGCCGCCATCGTGGCCGCGGGCACGCTCACGGCCTGCGGCAGCGGGTCCGAGGGCGACAAGAACACCGTCAAGGTCGCCTTCCCCAAGGACACCAACAACAAGGTCACGGTCCGGGACGACTACGTCGAGCTGGTGGCCCGGCAGTTCGAGAAGGCGCACTCCGGGAAGAAGGTCAAGATCATCCCGATCCAGGCGTCGGAGAACGACTACTACGCCAAGATCCAGCAGATGATGCGCTCCCCGAAGACCGCCCCGGACGTGGTCTATGAGGACACGTTTTTGATCAATTCGGACATCAAGGCCGGGCTGCTGCGGCCACTGGACTCGTATCTGCGCGGGTGGGCGGACTGGGAGCAGTTCCAGCAGAATGCGAAGGACGCGGCCAAGGGGCAGGACGGCCGTACGTACGGCGTTCCGGACGGGACGGACACCCGTGGCCTGTGGTTCAACAAGAAGATCTTCGCGAAGGCCGGGCTGCCCGCCCAGTGGCGCCCCCGCACCTGGGACGAGGTGCTGGACGCGGCCCGCACGATCAAGGAGAAGGTCCCCGGCGTCATCCCGCTGAACGTCTTCACCGGCAAGGGCGCGGGCGAGGCCGCCGTCATGCAGGGCTTCGAGATGCTGCTGTACGGGACGGGACGGGATCCGCTCTACGACCCGGCGACGAAGAAGTGGGTCACCGGCAGCAAGGGGTTCAAGGACAGCCTGACGTTCATCGACACCGTCTACTCGGAGAAGCTGGGCCCGGAGCTCTCCGACGCGCTGAGCCCCAACATCCAGACGAACGTCGTGACCGAACTCCTTCCCAGCGGCAAGCTCGCGATCGATCTGGACGGTTCCTGGCTGGGCCAGCAGTGGCAGCCGACCGGCGGGAAGCCCTGGCCGGAGTGGTCCACGACGCTGGGCCAGGCGCCCTTCCCGACGCAGCGCGGCACGGCGCCCGGTCGGGTCAGCCTCTCGGGCGGCTGGACGTGGTCGGTGCCCGCCAAGGCCCAGCAGCCCGACCTCGCCTGGGAGCTCATCAAGACCCTGCAGAGCAAGACGAACGCCGTGGAGTGGTGCGTCCGGGGCGCGCAGATCGCGGTGCGCCGGGACGTGGCCGCCGATCCGAAGTACCTGAAGTCCATCCCCGGCATCAAGTTCTTCACGGACCTGGTGTCGATCAGCCGGTACCGGCCGGCGCTGCCCGAGTACCCGAAGGTCTCGGCGTCCATCGGGGAGGCGATGGAGGCGGTGACGGCCGGTGACTCCTCGCCCGCGGAGGCCGCCGGGGACTACGACCGGCAGTTGCCGTCCCTGGTGGGCGACCAGGTCGTGGCCCGGCCGTGAGCCCGGACGGGGGGCGGGCCGCCCGGCCGGGCGCGATACCCCGCGCGGGCGGCGCGGCGCTCCGCCGGGGGCTGCTGCGCTGGTCGCCGCTGGCCCCGGCCACGATCCTGCTGCTGCTCTTCCTCGCCGGGCCCATCGCCTACTGCGTCGTCATCGCGTTCACCGACACCCAGCTCACCGGCCAGGAGTCGGCGTCCTTCGTCGGGTTCGACAACTTCACCCGCGCCTTCGGCGACCCGGCCTTCCGCAACGCCGTGGTGCTCACGCTCGTGTTCACCCTCGTCTCCGCCGTGCTGGGGCAGAACACGCTGGGGCTGGCGCTAGCGGGGCTGATGCGGCGCGCGTCCCGGCCGGTGCGGACGCTGACGGGGGCGATGGTGATCACGGCATGGGTGCTGCCGGAGATCGTCGCCGGGTTCCTGCTCTACACCTTCTTCGCCCGGCGCGGCACGCTGAACGCCGTACTGGACTGGCTGGGCCTGCCCGAGCAGAACTGGCTGTTCACCCTGCCCATCCTCGCCGTCTCCTTCGCCAACGTCTGGCGCGGCACGGCGTTCTCCATGCTCATCTACTCCGCCGCCCTCTCCGAGATCCCCCAGGAGGTCACCGAGTCCGCCGAGGTGGACGGCGCCGGCGGGATCCGGCGCCTGTGGCACATCACCCTCCCGATGATCCGGCGCTCCATCGGGACGAACCTCATGCTCAACACCCTCCAGACGCTCTCCGTCTTCGGGCTGATCTGGGCCATGACGCGCGGCGGACCCGGCAACCGCAGCCAGACATTGCCGGTGTTCATGTACGACCAGGCGTTCTTGAAGTCCCTGATCGGCTACGGCACGGCGGTGGCGCTGCTCCTGCTGGTGGTGGGGGCGCTGTTCTCGGTGGTCTACCTGCGGCTGATGCGGGAGGAGACGTGAGCCGGGCGTTCCGGCTGCGGCGCCGCACCCGCCGTCGGCTCGCCGCGGATCTGGGGCTGCTGGTCGTGGCGGTGGCGTTCGCCGTTCCGCTGGCCTGGCTGGTGTTCTCGTCCCTGGACGCCGAGGCGACGCTGCGGGTCCAAGTGCCCCAGGCGCCCACCCTGGACAACTTCTCGTCCGTCCTCACCGACGAGATCACCTTCACGCCGATGCTCAACAGCCTGCTGCTGTGCGGCGGCGCGACGCTGGTGACGGTGGTGTGCGCGGCGCTGGCGGCCTATCCGCTCTCCCGTTACCGCTCCCGGTTCGCCCGCCCCTACCTGCTGACCATCCTGTTCTCCACCTGCCTGCCGATCACCGCGATCATGGTGCCGGTCTACGGCCTGTTCGTCCGGGTCAACCTCGTCGACACCTTCCACGGCACCGCGCTGTTCCTGGCCACCGCGCAACTCCCGTTCGCGATCTGGCTGATGAAGAACTTCATGGACGGCGTACCGCACGTCCTGGAGGAGGCCGCCTGGACGGACGGCGCCTCCTGGTCGCAGACGCTGCTGCGGGTCATCCTGCCCCTGATGGGCCCCGGCCTGACCGTCGTGACGATCTACACCTTCATCATGATGTGGGGCAATTTCTTCGTCCCGTTCATGCTGCTGCTCACCCCGGACCAGCTCCCCGCCTCCGTCAGCATCTTCACTTTCTTCGGCAACTACGGGGCCATCGCCTTCGGCCAGCTCGCCGCGTTCTCGATCCTGTATTCGACGCCGGTGATTCTGCTGTACGTGCTGATCTCCCGGCGCCTGGGGGGCGGGTTCGCACTGGGTGGGGCGGTGAAGGGGTGAGGCGCGGCATCCATAGGTAGGAGGGCACCACTCCCCGCCGCCGGGCCGCCCGTACCTTCCTACGACTTCTTGCCTTGGGCCTCCGCACCATAGGTCCCCGGGGCCCCTCCCTCGTACCGTGTGCCGGTGACCACGCACGCCGCGCCCGGAAACCGGCCCCCCTTCGACGCCGGGGCCGCCCGTCGGCTGCGCGAGGCGCTCGGCATGACGCCGACGCACGTCGCGTACGGCATCTGGTCCGCGTACGGCATCCAGGTCTCGCCCGCGACCGTGGCCGCGTGGGAGCTGGGCGAGGAGTCCCCCACCGAGCGGGAGCTGACCGCGCTGGCCGGAGCGCTGTGGTGCGCGCCCGCCGACCTGATGGGCGCGCCCGGCACCCTGCGCGAGCACCGCCTCGCCCGCGGCCTGGGCCCCGAGGAACTGGCCCAGCGGATCGCCATGGACGCGGCCGTCTACGAACGCATCGAGACCACCGGCGAGTGGACCGGCACCGACCGCCAGGCCGAGCGGCTGGCCGCCGCCCTCGACCTGCCACTGCGCGCCCTCCTCCACCTCACCGGCCGCGACACCCGGCTCGCCGCGCTGCTGCGGGACGCCGTCACCACCCGCTGGCAGGCGTACGTCCGCCCGGTCGGCAAGCTGGTCCCCCTGCCGAAGCCCCGTCTCCAAAACGTGCTGCGCGACCTCTACGACACCTACCAGTCGCACATGACCGGGACACTGGTCTGGGGCGACGGCACGAGCGCCACCACGTCCCGGGAGACCGGACAGGCGTTCCTGGACGGCATCCTGGGCTCATTCTGGGAGCGCGTCGACCGCTTGTGAGGCCATCCGGCGTGCCGGGCCGGTGCCGAGGAACCAAAGGGCTTCCGGTGGCCGGTGGTCTCGCCTCCCCCGCGCGGTGAGGCAGCGGGGCGACTGTGAGACGGGGCTCCCGGCCTCCACGGCCCGACATGACGGTTGCCCCCACAAACGGCACCGACCAAAAACGGGCCGACCCGAATCTTTTCCACCCCCCACAAGGGGCGGACGCGCAACCGACGGAAGGGGACGTCCCGGGGTGCCCCCGCAGCGGACTGGGGCGCGGCGGCCGGTGACCTACATAGCGTCGGGTAAGCGCAACTGCCGCGAGGAGGTACCCCGGGGCGGCCCCGACCCCAAAACACACCGGGCGTCCGCCCCACACACCCCCTCCCGCCGAAGGCGAAACAACGGCAGGGACGCCGTCGTTCCACGCGCTGCGCCAAGCACGGAAGGGACATCGGGGCGCAAGACCTCGAAACGCCGGACCGACGCGGGCCCGCGGGCCCCGCCCCCCGTAGCCCCCCAGTCGGACCCCCGTCCATCCAGAGGATGACGCGGGCCCCGGGACATGGGACTACAGACCACCCAATTTTCGGCACCCGGGGCCGAGGCGGCAACTGACCTGCACCTTCACCATGGGAGAGCACGTTTTCCGTCCCCCACTTCCGTATCCAGGAGTCCCCCGTGTCGCACGCGGCAGCCTTCCCCGCCCCCGCCCGAGCCACCGCGGCCGTCGCCGCCCGCGCCACGGGCCTGAGCAAGGTCTACGGGCAGGGTGACACCCGTGTCGTGGCGCTGGACAACGTGTCCGTCGAGTTCGGGCGGGCGCGGTTCACCGCGATCATGGGGCCGTCCGGGTCCGGCAAGTCGACGCTGATGCACTGCATGGCCGGGCTGGACTCCATATCGTCCGGCTCGGCCCGCATCGGCGACGTGGAGCTCGCCGGGCTGAACGACAAGCGGCTCACCCAGCTCCGCCGGGACCGGATCGGCTTCGTTTTCCAGGCGTTCAACCTGCTGCCGACGCTGACCGCCGCCGAGAACATCACGCTGCCCCTGGACATCGCGGGCCGCAAGCCCGACCGGCAGTGGCTGGAGTCGGTCATCCAGACGGTGGGGCTGGGCGGCCGGCTGGGGCACCGTCCGGCGCAGCTCTCCGGCGGCCAGCAGCAGCGGGTGGCGGTGGCCCGCGCGCTGGTCTCCCAGCCGGAGATCATCTTCGCGGACGAGCCGACCGGCAACCTCGACTCCCGCTCCGGCGCCGAGGTGCTGGGCTTCCTGCGCGAGTCGGTGCAGGCCATGGGCCAGACGATCGTGATGGTCACGCACGACCCGGTCGCCGCCTCGTACGCGGACCGGGTGGTCTTCCTCGCCGACGGCCGGATCGTGGACGAGCTGCATGAGCCGACCGCGGACGCCGTCCTGGACCGGATGCGCCTGTTCGACGCCAAGGGCCGGACGAGCTGACGCCGGGCCGACGTACCGACGTACCAACGCCCCGACGTACCGACGCCCCGACGTACCGACGTACCGACGTACCGACGGCCGAACGAGCCCGACGCCAAGCCGACACTCCGGCACCCCGACGGCCGGACGGCCGGACAAGCCGCCCGGGCCGTCCCACCGGCGCACCGACCGCCCCTCCCCTCCCCCACCAGGACTGACACCACCACCATGTTCCGTACCGCTCTGCGCAACCTCCTCGCGCACAAGGCACGCTTGATGATGACCGCGCTCGCGGTCCTGCTCGGCGTCGCGTTCGTCTCCGGCACCCTCGTCTTCAGCGACACCGTGGGCGAGGCCGTCAAGAACGCCGCCATGAAGAACCTCAAGGACGTCGCCGTCTCCGTCCAGGCGACGGACACCGGCCCGAGGGACGGCGCCGAGGACGAGCGGCCCACCACCGCCCTGGACAACGCGCTGGCCGCGAAGATCCGCGCGCTGCCCGGCGTCGCCTCGCTGCGCGCCTCCGTCAACGGCCACGCCACCGTCGCGGGCAAGGACAACCAGCCCATCGGCGACAGCTGGCGCAACCTCGCCGCCAACTACCAGCCCGGCCCGGACGGCAAGGACCCCCGCTACCCGCTCGCGTCGGGCCGCGGCCCGGCCGGTCCCGGCGAGATCGTGCTGGACACCGGCACCGCCGAGACGGGCGGCCTCAAGCTCGGCGACTCCGTGCGCTTCGCCACCGACGGCCCGGCCCTGCACAAGAAGCTCGTCGGCCTGGTCAACACCGACGACCCGCAGGTCACGGCCGGCGGCAGCCTGGCGCTGTTCGACACCGCGACCGCGCAGCGGCTGTTCCTGAGCCCGGGCAAGTACGACGAGTTCGTGGTGGCGGCCACGCCCGGCACCGACCAGCACAAGCTGACCGCCGACGTCCGCGCCCTGCTCCCGAAGGACAAGGCGCAGGCCACCAGCGGCGCCGACATGGCCGCCGAGCAGTCCCGCTGGATCGAGCAGTCCAACGAGTCGCTGAGCAAGACGCTGCTGACCTTCGCGGGCATCGCACTGTTCGTCGGCGTCTTCATCATCGCCAACACCTTCACCATGCTCATCTCGCAGCGCTCCCGCGAGATCGCGCTGCTGCGCGCGGTCGGCGCCTCGCGGCGCCAGGTGGTGCGCTCGGTGCTGGTCGAGGCGGGGCTGCTGGGCCTGGTCTCGTCGGTGATCGGGTTCGCGCTGGGGACGGGGATCGCGGTCGGGCTGCGGGCGATCCTCAACGCCAACGGGGCCGGGTTCCCGGACGGCCCGCTGGTCATCGCGCCCGCCACCGTCCTGTGGGCGCTGGCCACCGGCGTCGTGGTCACCGTGCTGGCCGCCTGGCTGCCCTCCCGCAAGGCCGCCAAGATCGCGCCGGTGGAGGCGCTCAACTCGGTGGACGCCACCCCGGCCACCCGGAGCCTGGTGATCCGCAACGTCCTGGGCGCGGTGATCACCGGTCTCGGCGTCACGCTGATGCTCTACCTGGCGGCCAACGGCACGAGCGACGACATGATGATCGGCATGGCCGGAGCGGCCCTGACGGTCATCGGCATGATCATCCTTGCGCCGCTGCTGTCCCGGCCGCTGGTCGCGCTGGCCGGCGTCGTCACCACCCGCCTGTTCGGCGTCAGCGGCAAGCTGGCCCGGCAGAACGCGCTGCGCAACCCGCGCCGCACCGCCGCCACCGCCTCGGCCCTGATGGTCGGCCTGACCCTGATCACCGGCATCACGGTCGTCGGGATCTCCGGCCAGACCGCGATGGACAAGATGGCCGCCAAGGACTTCCAGGCCGACTACAAGGTCACCACGACCAACTTCTCCGGCCTGGACGCCAAGCGCTCCGAGGCGGTGCGCGACGTCCCGGGCGTGGCGGCGGTGGCCCCCCTGCGCTCGATGGGCTTCGAAGTCGAGGGCGGGAAGGGCGACGCGTACACCAACCTCATGGGCACGGACCTCTCCCAGATCGGCAAGGTCACCGATGTGCGGGTGACCAGCGGTTCGCTGGACGCGGTGCGCGGTGACGCGGTCGCGGTGTCCGCGTCCAAGGCCAAGGAGATGGGCTGGAAGCCCGGCGACCGCATCCGGATGTCCTTCTTCAACGAGAAGAAGGCCACAGCGCGCGTCGCCGCCGTCTACGAGGACAACGAGGTCCTGGGCAACGTCGTCGGCCCCACCGCCCTGGTGGACCCGTTCCTCAAGCCCGTCAAGAACGACGAACTGCTCGTCAAGGTCGACGGCGGCCCGTCCGCCGAGGCGGCGAAGAAGATCCGCGCCGCGCTGGGCGACAGCCCGCTGCTGAAGGTGCAGGACCGCGCGGACCTGCGCCGCGAGAACGCCGGCAACATCAACACGATGCTGAACATGGTCTACGGCCTGCTCGCCATGGCCGTCCTGATCGCGGTCGTGGGCGTCGTCAACACCCTGGCGATGTCGGTCTTCGAGCGCACCCGCGAGATCGGGATGCTGCGCGCGATCGGCCTGGGCCGGGACGGCGTCAAGCGGATGGTCCGCCTGGAGTCGGTGGTGATCTCGCTGTTCGGCGCGGTGCTGGGCGTGGCCGTGGGCGTCTTCCTGGCCTGGGCCGGCGGCAGCATGGCCGGCGGCTCGATGCCCACGTACGAGATGGTCCTGCCCTGGGGCCGGATCGGGCTGTTCCTGCTGATCGCCCTGGTGGTCGGCGTCCTGGCCGCCGTCTGGCCGGCCCGCCGCGCGGCCCGGCTGAACATGCTGGAGGCGATCGGGGCGCACTGAGGCCCTGAGGCCCGCGTTCGGGCCGCTGCGTACGAGTCCCCGTCCCCGGTCGTGGGGGCGGGGGCTCGTACGGATGCGTACGAAGCTCCGCAAGGGCCGGGCCGGTACGGCATACGAGACGGCGCCCCTCCTCACCCAAGGAGGGGCGCCGTCCCACGTACAGAAGGATCAGAAGACCGACTCGGCCTCGTCCATCCGCGACTCCGGCACGGTCTTCAGCTCGGTGACCGCCTCGGCCAGCGGCACCATCGTGATGTCGGTGCCGCGCAGCGCGGTCATCATGCCGAACTCGCCGCGGTGCGCGGCCTCCACGGCGTGCCAGCCGAAGCGGGTGGCGAGCACCCGGTCGTAGGCGGTGGGGGTGCCGCCGCGCTGGACGTGGCCGAGGATGACGGGGCGGGCCTCCTTGCCGAGGCGGCGCTCCAGTTCGACGGCGAGGGTGTTGCCGATGCCCTGGAAGCGCTCGTGGCCGTACTGGTCGATCTCGCCCTTGGCGTAGTCCATGGTGCCGTCGGCCGGGTGCGCGCCCTCGGCGACGCAGATGACCGCGAACTTCTTGCCGCGCGAGAAGCGCTCCTGGACCATCGCGACCAGGTCGTTGACGTCGAAGGGGCGCTCGGGCAGGCAGATGCCGTGGGCGCCGCCGGCCATGCCGGACTCCAGCGCGATCCAGCCCGCGTGGCGGCCCATGACCTCGACGACCATGACGCGCTGGTGCGACTCGGCGGTGGTCTTCAGGCGGTCGATGGCCTCGGTGGCCACGCCGACGGCGGTGTCGAAGCCGAAGGTGCGGTCGGTGGAGGAGATGTCGTTGTCGATGGTCTTGGGCACGCCCACGACCGGCATCCCGGCGTCGGAGAGCATCCGGGCGGCGGTGAGGGTGCCCTCGCCGCCGATGGGGATGAGCACGTCGATGCCGTAGTCCTTGGACAGGTCCTTGGCGTTCTCGCAGGCCTCGCGCAGCCGGGCGCGCTCCAGGCGGGCGGAGCCCAGGATGGTGCCGCCGCGGGCGAGGATGCCGCTGACGGCGTCCAGGTCGAGCTTGCGGTGGCGGCCGTCGAGCAGGCCCTTGAAGCCGTCCTCGAAACCGATGACCTCGTCGCCGTGCTCGGTGAGGGCACGGTGCACCACCGACCGGATCACAGCATTGAGGCCGGGGCAGTCGCCGCCCGCGGTGAGGACTCCGATACGCATCGTGCTGTGTCTCCTGTGCTCGCTGTTGGTTCTTGTGAGCTTGTCCGATTGTTTCACGGGCCGTGTGGGCATGTCCCCACAGCCCCGTGGACCCCGGGTGCCCCAGATGTCGGATGCCTCCCGTCCGTCCCGTGCGATTTCTTACGTCAGACTGGAGGAGCGACCTAGCCACCCGCACGGGTATTGTCAAGGGGGGCAAGCCCACCATAACGGGTATTTTGACCTTGCGAGCAACGGAATGGATCGGAGAGCACGCGTGACGCGCAGCGTGTACGTGACCGGGATCGAACGCGGCGACGGCCGCCAGGTCATCGAGCTGGGAGTCATGGAGCTCCTGACCCGCCATGTGGACCGGGTCGGGGTCTTCCGCCCACTGGTCCATGACGGTCCCGACCGCCTGTTCGAGGTCCTGCGGGCCCGTTACCGGCTCAGCCAGCCCGCGGACACCGTATACGGCATGTCGTACCAGGAGGCCAGCGCCCTCCAGGCCGAACGCGGCACGGACGAGCTGGTGTCCCGGCTCGTGGAGCGCTTCCACCGGGTGGCCCGGGACCACGAGTACGTCCTCGTGCTCGGCACCGACTTCAACGCCACCAACCTCCCGGCCGAGCTGAACCTCAACGCCCGGCTGGCCAACGAGTTCGGCGCCGCGCTGCTGCCGGTCGTCGGCGGCCTGGGCCAGACCGCCGAGTCGGTGCGGGCCGAGGCGCGCAACGCCTACCGCGCCTACCACGCGCTGGGCTGCGACGTGGTGGCCATGGTGCTGAACCGGGTGGCCTCCGAGGACCGCGCCGCCCTCGCCGAGCAGCTCGGCGCCCAGCTCCCCGTCCCCTGCTACGCCCTCCCCGAGGACGGCTCGCTCTCGGCCCCGACCGTCGGCCAGATCGTGCAGACCCTGGACGCCGAGATCCTGCTCGGCGACGACTCCGGGCTCGCCCGCGACGTGCGCGACTTCGTCTTCGGCGGCGCCATGCTGCCGACCTTCCTCCAGGCGCTGACCCCCGGCTGCCTGGTCGTGACCCCCGGCGACCGCGCCGACCTGGTCATCGGCGCGCTGGCCGCGCACAGCGCCGGCGCCCCGCCGATCGCGGGCGTGCTGCTGACCCTGGACGAGCGGCCCGGCCCGGACATCCTGGCGCTGGCCACCCGCCTCGCCCCCGGCACGCCGGTGATCTCGGTGCCCGGCGGCTCCTTCCCGACCGCCGAGCAGCTCTTCGCCATCGAGGGCAAGCTGACCGCCTCCTCGCCGCGCAAGGCGGAGACGGCCCTCGGCCTGTTCGAGCGGCACATCGACACCGCCGAGCTGACGAACCTCATCTCCGTGGCCCGCTCCAGCCGCGTCACGCCGATGATGTTCGAGCACGAGCTGATCGAGCGCTCCCGCTCCGCCCGCCGCCGCGTGGTGCTGCCCGAGGGCAGCGAGGAGCGCGTGCTGCGCGCCGCGGACGTGCTGCTGCGCCGCGACGTGTGCGACCTGACGCTGCTGGGCGAGGAGGACGCGATCCGCAAGCGCGCCGCCGACCTGGCCATCGACCTGGCGGACGCGCAGATCATCGACCCGCAGACCTCCGAGCTGCGGGAACGTTTCGCCGCCCTGTACGCCAAGCTGCGCGCCCACAAGGGCGTCACCTACGAGCTGGCCTACGACGTGGTCGCCGACGTCTCCTACTTCGGCACCCTGATGGTGCAGGAGGGCCTGGCCGACGGCATGGTCTCCGGCGCGGTGCACTCCACCGCCGCCACCATCCGCCCGTCCTTCGAGATCATCAAGACCAAGCCGGGCGCCCAGATCGTCTCGTCCGTCTTCTTCATGTGCCTGGCCGACCGGGTGCTCGTCTACGGCGACTGCGCGGTCAACCCGGACCCGAACGCCGAGCAGCTCGCCGACATCGCCATCCAGTCCGCGACCACCGCCGCCCAGTTCGGCGTCGAGCCGCGGATCGCGATGCTCTCGTACTCCACCGGCACCTCCGGCTCCGGCGCGGACGTGGACAAGGTCCGCAAGGCCACCGAGATCGTCCGCTCCCTGCGCCCGGACCTGCTGGTCGAGGGCCCGATCCAGTACGACGCGGCGGTGGACGCCGCAGTGGCGGCCACCAAGCTCCCGGACTCCGAGGTCGCGGGCCGCGCCACCGTCCTGGTCTTCCCCGACCTGAACACCGGGAACAACACCTACAAGGCCGTCCAGCGCTCCGCCGGCGCGGTCGCCGTCGGCCCGGTCCTGCAGGGCCTGCGCAAGCCCGTCAACGACCTCTCGCGCGGCGCGCTGGTGCAGGACATCGTCAACACGGTGGCGATCACCGCCATCCAGGCGCAGGGTGCCCCCTCCGCCGACCCGGCCGCGCCCGCCGCGAGCTGAACCCGGGCGGGGTTCCGCGCCCCGCCGCCGTCCCGGCGCGTGCGGACCCTCCGTGCGCGCCCCGACTTCCGTACGCCCCGGACGCCCGGCCCCACCCAGGGGCCGGGCCCCGGACGCGGCGCCCCGGCGCCGCCGACCCCCACACCCGACCGGAAAGCCCCGTCATCCATGACTGCCAACGCCACCCGCGTCCTCGTCCTCAACTCCGGCTCCTCGTCGCTGAAGTACCAGCTCCTCGACATGACCGACGGCTCCCGCCTGGCGGTGGGCCTGGTGGAGCGGATCGGCGAGCAGACCTCGCGCCTGGCGCACACCCCGCTGGCCACCGGCGGCGCCAAGCGTGAGCACGAGGGCCCGATCGCCGACCACACCGCCGCGCTGCGGGCGGTCAGCGACGAGCTGGCCAAGGACGGGCTGGGCCTGGACTCCCCCGAGCTGGCCGCCATCGGGCACCGCGTGGTGCACGGCGGGTCGCGGTTCACCGAGCCGACGCTGATCGACGACGCGGTGCTGGCGGAGATCGAGCGCCTGGTGCCGGTGGCGCCGCTGCACAACCCGGCCAACATCACCGGCATCAAGACGGCCCAGGCGCTGCGCCCGGACCTGCCGCAGGTCGCCGTCTTCGACACCGCCTTCCACACCACGATGCCGGAGTCCGCGGCCCGCTACGCGATCGACGTGGAGACCGCCGACGCGCACCAGATCCGCCGCTACGGCTTCCACGGCACCTCGCACGCCTACGTCTCGCGCAAGACCGCCGAGCTGCTGGGCAAGGACCCCTCCGAGGTCAACGTGATCGTGCTGCACCTGGGCAACGGCGCCTCGGCCTCCGCGGTGGCCGGCGGCCGGTGCGTGGACACCTCCATGGGGCTGACGCCTTTGGAGGGGCTCGTGATGGGTACCCGGTCCGGTGATGTGGACCCCGCGGTGGTCTTCCACCTCCTGCGGGTGGCCGGCATGTCCGCCGACGAGGTCGACGTCCTGCTGAACAAGAAGAGCGGCCTGCTCGGACTGTGCGGCGACAACGACATGCGGGAGATCCGCCGCCGGGTGGACGAGGGCGACGCGCGGGCCGCGCTCGCCTTCGACATCTACATCCACCGGCTGAAGAAGTACATCGGCGCCTACAGCGCGGTGCTCGGCCGGGTGGACGCGGTGGCCTTCACCGCGGGCGTCGGCGAGAACGCCGTCGCGGTGCGGGAGGCCGCCATCAAGGGCCTGGAGGAACTGGGCCTGGCGGTGGACGCCGACCTGAACGGCGTGCGGAGCGACGAGCCCCGGCTGATCTCCCCCGAGTACGCGCGGGTCGCGGTCGCCGTGGTCCCGACCGATGAGGAGCTGGAGATCGCCAACCAGACATACGCGCTGGTCAACCGCTGACTTTGGCGTTTTCGCCAGCCGGAATATTCCGCTCCGAAACAAAACGATAGGATTCAGCCATGCGCCGTTCCAAAATCGTCTGCACCCTGGGCCCCGCCGTCGACTCCTACGACCAGCTGAAGTCGCTGATCGAGGCAGGCATGAACGTGGCCCGCTTCAACATGAGCCACGGCAGCCACGCGGAGCACGAGGAGCGGTACCACCGCGTCCGCAAGGCCGCCGAGGAGACCGGCCGCGCCATCGGCGTGCTCGCCGACCTCCAGGGCCCCAAGATCCGCCTGGAGACCTTCGCCGAGGGCCCGGTCGAGCTGGTGCGCGGTGACGAGTTCACCATCACCACCAACGACGTCCCCGGCGACAAGACGATCTGCGGCACGACCTACAAGGGCCTGCCCGGCGACGTCTCCAAGGGCGACCCGATCCTCATCAACGACGGCAACGTGGCGCTCCAGGTCGTCGAGGTCGACGGCGCGAACGTCCGCACCATCGTCATCGAGGGCGGCGTCATCTCCGACCACAAGGGCATCAACCTGCCCGGCGCGGCGGTGAACGTCCCGGCCCTGTCCGAGAAGGACATCAACGACCTGAAGTTCGCCCTGAACATGGGCTGCGACCTGGTCGCGCTGTCCTTCGTCCGCGACGCCAAGGACGTCCAGGACGTGCACCGCGTCATGGACGAGGTCGGCCGCCGCGTCCCGGTGATCGCCAAGGTCGAGAAGCCGCAGGCGGTCGCCAACATGGAGGAGGTCGTCGCGGCCTTCGACGGCGTCATGGTGGCCCGTGGCGACCTGGCCGTGGAGTACCCGCTGGAGAAGGTCCCCATGGTGCAGAAGCGCCTGGTGGAGATGTGCCGCCGGAACGCCAAGCCGGTGATCGTCGCGACCCAGATGATGGAGTCGATGATCACCAACTCCCGGCCGACCCGCGCCGAGGCCTCCGACGTCGCCAACGCCATCCTGGACGGCGCCGACGCGGTCATGCTCTCCGCCGAGTCCTCGGTGGGCGCGTACCCGATCGAGACCGTCAAGACGATGTCCAAGATCGTCCAGGCGGCCGAGCAGGAGCTGCTGTCCAAGGGCCTCCAGCCCCTGGTCCCCGGCAAGAAGCCGCGCACCCAGGGCGGCGCCGTGGCCCGCGCCGCCGCCGAGATGGCCGACTTCCTGGACGGCAAGGCCCTGGTCGCCTTCACCAAGTCCGGCGACACCGCCCGCCGCCTCTCCCGCTACCGCGCCTGCCAGCCCATCCTGGCCTTCACCACGGACGCGGCCACCCGCAACCAGCTCGCCCTGAGCTGGGGCGTCGAGACCTTCGTCGTCCCGCACGTGGACAACACCGACGAGATGGTCGACCTGGTCGACGCCGAGCTCCTCAAGCTCCACCGCTACAACAAGGGCGACACCATGATCATCACCGCCGGCTCGCCCCCCGGCGTCCCCGGCACCACCAACATGGTGCGCGTCCACCACCTGGGCGGGGACCGGGACTGATCCGATTCTTGTGCTCGCACTCGACTGAGTGATGCCGGTGGCCGCCGTCCCCTCGCGGGGTGGCGGCCACCGGCGTTTTTGTGTGGGCGGTCAGCTTTCGGTGGTGTGCGCCAGGAAGTCGGACCAGGCGGCCCGCGAAAAGCCCAGGACCGGCCCTTGCTCGTTCTTGGAGTCACGGACACGGACCGCGTCGCGGAAAGCCGCCACCTCGACACAGGCCGGCCCGTCATCCGTGCTGTAGCTGCTCTTGGCCCATGCCGACTCTCGGCCGGTCCCGGCGGAAACCTTGAGTGTCATGTCTCTGCCCGCACTTTCTCGATGAAGGCCGTCAACCGGGCGGGGACTGGGACGGAGCCGTCCTCCTGCTCGGCTGGGTGACCCCGGTGGCCGCTGTCCCCTCCTGAGAGCGGCGATCACCGGCGTTTCGTCTGTCGGGTCAGCTTCCGGAGGCGTAGGCCAGGAAGTCGTCCCAGGCGATTACGGGAAAGGCGAGTTGGGGGCCTTGAGGGCTTTTCGAGTCACGGACGCGGACGATGCCGAGGCCGGTTGCGACCTCAACGCATTCGGGACCGTCATTGGTGCTGTAGCTGCTCTTGATCCACTCCAGCGCGGAAGCATCTCCGCCAGAGGGCACGAGGGTCATGTCTCTCCCAGCACTTTCTCGATGAGGGCCGACGACTCCCTGGACCTCAGAGCCTGCGACCGGATCATTCCGTAGCGCATTTCGATGACCTGGACTTCCTTCGGATTACTGATCAGGCGGCTGGTGAGCTGCACTTCGTTGTGTCCCACCGTCGACCCGTCCTTGAGCTTCAGTACCTGAAGCGATCCACCGAGCCCCGCGTGTTCTTCCGCCTCAATAGGCATCACTTGGATTTCGACGTGCTGCAACCGGCCAAGGTCCAGCAGATGTTCGAGTTGCCGTCGCAGTGTCATTCTGCCCCCGATGGGACGGCGGAGCATCGCCTCTTCTTGGACGAAGGTCAGCAGGGGAGCGGGTTCCGCCTCGAAGACGCGCTGCCGTTCCATACGGGCCGCCACCAATCGGTCGACTTCGTCCTCCGCATAAGCGGGCTGCCGCAGGCGGAACAGCGCCCGCGCGTATTCCTCGGTCTGAAGGAGCCCATGAATGACGGTGTTGCCATAAGCCCCCAGCTCAACGGCCTCCCCCTCCAACTTCGCCAAATCCCGGACCTTCTTCGGGTACCGCGCCGTCTCGATGTCCTTCTTCATCGCGGCGATCTTTCCGCCCGCACCCAGCACCTCGTCCGCCTTGTCCAGGTACTCCGGCCGTGGGATGCGCCGTGCGCACTCGACCTTGTAGATCAGGTTCTCGCCGTACCCCATCCGTTCGGCGAACTCGGCCATGCGCAGACCGGCCGCCTCCCGCCACAGCTTGAGCTGACGACCGACCGCCACGACCACCGCTTTGGAGTCGTCCGCCAAGCTCAGCGGCCAGTCCGGTTCATCCGCGCCGTCCGTCGTGTAGTCCGCGCCTCCGCCGTTTCCGTTCATCGTGGCCACCTCCGGGCGTGTCCGTCTGTCTGACGACGCCCACGCACGGAGGTCACCCTGACCGGAGCGGACAGACGTGGACCACCTCGGGACCATCACCATGCGTACAAGGCCCGTCACTCTTCAGCGTACGCACACCCGAACACGCTGAGTGACGTGAACCAGGAATTCGCTTCTCGGCGCATCTTGTCCCCGGTGACTTCGCGGGTCTGCACGGACGCGAGCCGGGGTTCCCGCCTCCGTACGGCGGCTACGCATCCCGCCCCGCCCCGCGCACCCCGCAGACGCAGTTGCCGCATACGACAGGCGTCGTCCGCGGGGTGCGCCACTAGCCTGGCGGCGTGAAGGCGGCACGGGACACCGCGGTACGCGACACCGACGCCGGCTCGGGGGACGCAATGGACGACGCCGTAAAGCTGCTCATGACCGTGATCGTGTTACCGGTGCTCGGCTTCGTGGCCGCCGTCATCATGGGCGTCGCCCTGGCCTGCGCGCTGGTCGAGGTCGTCGTCGGCCTCCCCGTCAGCGCGGTGCTCGCCATCTTCACGAAGATCGACGGAACCGCGATCGTGCGGCACGCCTTCGGCGTCCTGGAGCAGGCGGGCAAGGCGACGCGGCAGTTCTTCGGGAAGACGCTCAGCAACATCTGGGACTGAAAAGGCAGCTCCCCCGAATGGTCAGCGCGTGGCCAGCCGCTCCAGCAGCCCGGCGCTCCGCGCCAGCAGCGCCCGCTCCTCCTCCGTGAGTTCGGCCTCGATGGCCTGCGCGAGCCAGCCGACCCGGCGACCGCGTTCCGCTTCGAGCGCGGCCCGGCCCGCGTCCGTCAGCTCGACCAGCGACTTGCGGCCGTCCGTGGGGTGCGCCCGGCGCGTGATCAGGTTCTGTTCCATGAGCAGCCCCACCGCCCGGGCCATCGACTGGGGGCGTACGCGCTGGTCGGCGGCGAGGTCGCTGGTGGTCATGGCGCCGTCGCGGTCGAGTGCGCCGAGTACGGCGACCTGGCCCAGCGGGATGCGGTCCTCGTGCTTGACGCGTCGGGTGAGCTTGCTCATCGCCGTGCGCAGTTCGGCGGCGATGGCGGCGGCTTCCGAGGTGGGCATAGGGCACTTTACCTCGTCAGTAAGGCTGTGCAGCGGATCTGCACAGCCTTACTGAACAGCAACACTGAACAGCACAACTGAACAGTGAAACTGATCAGCAAAGGTGTTCAGCATTGCTGTAGGGTTTGGCGGTGCCGGGCTCAGCGTCAGCGTTGTCGCAGCCGGGGCCACGGCACACGACAACGGGAAGGACCTCCCATGTCCGCAACGGCAGCCGGAACCGTCGACGCCACCATCGAGACCGTCACCGCCCGCCGGATCATCGACAGCCGGGGCAACCCCACGGTCGAGGTCGACGTCATCCTGACGGACGGGGCCCTGGGGCGCGCGGCCGTTCCCTCCGGCGCCTCCACCGGTGCCCGGGAGGCCGTCGAACTGCGCGACGGAGACTCCGCGCGCTGGCACGGCAAGGGCGTCGACCGCGCGGTGGCGCACGTCAACGGGGAGATCGCGGCGTCCGTGCGCGGCCGGGACGCGGCGGATCAGGCGGGGCTCGACGCGGCGCTGGTCGCCCTCGACGGCACCGCCACGAAGTCCCGGCTCGGCGTGAACGCGGTCCTCGGCGTCTCCCTCGCCGCCGCCAAGGCCGCCGCGGCGGCCCACCGCCAACCCCTCTACCGCTACCTCGGCGGCGCCGACGCCCGCCTCCTGCCGCTGCCGATGATGAACATCGTCAACGGCGGCGCCCATGCCGACAATCCGCTGGACTTCCAGGAGTTCATGATCGCGCCCGTGGGCGCGGACACCTTCGCCGAAGCCGTCCGCATGGGCAGCGAGGTCTTCCACACCCTGCGCCGCGATCTGCTGGCCGCCGGACACTCCACGGGCGTCGGCGACGAGGGCGGCTTCGCGCCCGCGCTGCGCACCGCCGAGGAGGCGCTCGACTTCGTCATGAGCGCCATCGAGCGCACCGGCTACCGCCCCGGCGCGGACATCGGCCTGGTCATGGACCCGGCGTCGTCGGAGTTCTTCCGCGACGGGGTGTACGACTACGCGGGCGAGGGGGTGCGCCGCACCCCCTCCGAGAACGCCGACTACCTGACCAAGCTCATCGACGCCTACCCGATCGTCTCCATCGAGGACCCGATGGCCGAGAACGACCTGGACGGCTGGCGCGAGCTGACCGCCCGCGTCGGCGACCGCTGCCAGCTCACCGGCGACGACGTGTTCTGCACCAACGAGACGCTGCTGTGCGAGGGCATCCGCACCGGCGTGGGCAACTCGGTCCTGGTCAAGGTCAACCAGATCGGGACCCTGACCGAGGCGCTGGCCGCTGTGACCACGGCCCACCAGGCGGGCTGGACGGCCGTCATGTCGCACCGCTCGGGCGAGACGGAGGACACCACCATCGCGGACCTGGCGGTGGCGACCGGCTGCGGTCAGATCAAGACCGGCTCGCTCTCCCGCTCCGACCGCACGGCGAAGTACAACCAGCTGATCCGCATCGAGGAGGAGCTGGGCGAGGCGGCACGCTTCGCGGGGCGCGCGGCGCTTCGTCGGGCGTGAGCAGTCGCTTGCTCCGCGCTGCGTGGGGCGTGAGCGGCCGGCCGCGCCGCACCCCGCCGCGCGTGAGCAGCGGGCAGAGGTAACGGTCACGCGGGCCCTCGATCACGATCGGGGGCCCGCTCGCATACCGGGCTGCTCACCCTCGCGGTCCAGGGCCGCGAACCCGGTCCCGTAAGCGGGAGACGAGAACACGCCTCACGAGGACGACGGCCCCATCGGTCTCCCCCAAGAGGCGGCAGCCCGATCCTGACCGTTCTTCCGGTCCGTCACCCCCCAACCGCCGCTCCCAGCACCGCTCCCCCCTCCCGCCGACGCCTCCGCCGCCCGCAGCCACACCTCGCACGCCACCGTCGCGTCCAGCGAGGCCGAGACGGCGCCGGTCGGGTCCGGGCGTACCAGCATCCGCCGCAACAGGCCCTCGTCGATCAACCCGTGGTGGGCCAGCCGCGAGTCCTCCATCAGGTCCAGCAGCTCGCGGCGGTGCCGTTGCAGGCCCTGGTAGAAGTCCGCGCCGAACTCGCCCTTCGTGCCGCGGTCCAGCAGAGGCCGGGGGACCACGCCGCGCATGGCCTCGGCCAGCAGCGGTTTGTACCGGCTGGGCCGGTTGCGTTCGTCGGGCCGTACCGACAGCGCCGCTTCGAGCACCTGGTCGTCCAGGAAGGGGGCCGCCAGCCGGGTCCCGGCCGCCTGGCTGACGCGGTCGGCCTGGCCGATGACGACGCCGGTGGAGCGGGCGAGGAGCAGGATCTCGTGCTGCTCGCGCCAGTCGGCCAGCGGCGGCACCGCCTGCGCCGCCGCCCGCGTGAGCAGGGCGCGCGCCGCAGACACCGCCTCGCCGGTCGCCCACAGCGGCATCCGCAGCGGCGCGGTCCAGCCCACCGCCATGCCCGTGAGCAGACCCGACAGCGGGTCGGTCAGGTGTCTGACCCGCTCGGCGAGTTCGTCGGCGGGGGTCCGTCTGTCGGCCAGCGCGCGCAGCGCGGCCATCCAGGAGCAGCGGGCCGCGATCCGGTAGTCCCACGCCTGCCGCAGGGCGGTCAGCGGGCGGCGGCGCAGCAGGTCGTGGAGGTGGGTGTGGCCGCCGGGCCGGAAGAGTTCGTCCCCGCCGTGCCCCGTCAGGTGCAGCCGCGATCCGGCGCCGGCCATCGTGCGGGCGGTGTGCTCGATGCGGCCCTGGCTGCACACCCATCCGAACGGTTCCCCGGCCTCGCCGTCCCCGGCGGCCTTCGGGCCCAGCCCGGCGCACAGGGCCGGGCCGTCCGCCGGGTCCACGACGTGCCGGGCGCGCGGCAGCCGGCCCGCGGCCAGTTTCGCGTACCGCGCGTCGGCGTCGGCCGGGTCCCGCTCGGCCCAGCGATAGGTGACCACCCGCGCCGGTCCGCGCGCGGCCAGGAACGCCAGGCTGCTGGAGTCCATCCCGCCGGACAGGTCCGCGCTCACCGTGTCCACGCCCGCCGTACGGGCCGACACCGCCGCCGCCAGCGCCTGACGCACCACCAAGGCGCCCCGGGGAAGCGACAGTTCGGCCTCGGGGGCCCGCCAGCGCAGCCGCTCCGTCGCCTGGCCGTCCGCCCCCAGCTCCAGCCAGTGGTCGGCGGGCACCGCGCGCACGCCGCGCCAGGGCACCGTCTCGTGCAGCGGGAAGGGCATGGCCACCCCGGTCAGCCGCAGCGCCAGCCACTGCGGGTCCCAGTCGGCCTCGGTGAGCCGGGCCAGGATCTCGGCCCGGTCGGACGCCACCACGGCGCCCCCGGCCCGGGCGCGGAAGACCCGGCGGACGGCGGCCAGCGTGCCCTGGACCCGTACCCGTCCGCCCGCCGACGCCACCAGGTGGTAACTCCCCGGCATCCCCTCGACCACCTTCTCGGCCTCGGCCACCGTCCGCACCTGCGTGAGCCGTTCCCGCAGGTAGAGCGGATTGGCCGGGCAGTCCCCCGCGACCACCACCCGGGCGTCGCCCGCCCTTGCGAACGTCATCGCGCGGTCCGGCCAGCGGCCCATCAGCCACGGCCGTCCGGAGGCGTGCCGGATCACCCGCGAGGCGAACGGGCGCAGGGCGCGGGCCGCGGCGAAGGACGCCTCACCGTCC
This sequence comes from Streptomyces sp. NPDC003077, assembly GCF_040611095.1. Lineage (NCBI taxonomy): Bacteria > Bacillati > Actinomycetota > Actinomycetes > Kitasatosporales > Streptomycetaceae > Streptomyces > Streptomyces sp. NPDC003077. Next base: position 93,667 of record NZ_JBEXNM010000011.1, read on the forward strand.
GCGAGGACCACGAACCACTCTCCGCTGAACACCGCTGCCCTCTATTCCGCTCAGTGCCAGTAGTACCGGCCGACGCGGAACTTCCCGATGGTCCGGATCCCCCAAGTGACCTCCGCGAACGCGCCCGCCTCCACCAACATCGGCGGTACGTACACCTCGATCGACCCCAGTTCCATGAGAGACCCCTCTCGTCCGCACCGGCACGGCCCGTCCGCACCGCCTTCCCGAACGCCCTGCCCGGCGAACACAGGAACGAAAGCCGAAGACAGTGCCAAACCACACACAAAGGTGCCGGGGAAGCGCGCCCCCTTCCACACCTCGCGCCCCCTGAAGCGCGGGGGTGCTCCGGCGCGTTGGGGCTCGTCATCCGCTCCATGGCGCCGGTGACGAGTGGGAGGCGCCCGATGGGCGTCTTCCGCCACGCTGGGAAGGACGCGGTGCCACCGGCACCCGGCACAGCACGAGGAGGACCATGAACCACAGTCGGCCGAGCGCTTCCGGCGGGAACAAACTCCCCGGCGAGCCCTACCCCGGCCCGCACCAGCCACCGACACCGGACGGAGGCCCCGGCGTCCCCAACCCGCCCAAGGCGCTCGGGGCCAGCACCCCGTGAGCCCGGAACCGAGCGAGGACCGCCCCGGCCGCGAAGCGCTGGGGCGCGCCCTCACGGCCGGCGGCGCCCTGACCCCGGACTGGGCCCCCGCCTTCGCCGCCGTCCCCCGGTCGGCATTCCTCCCCGACCTGATCTGGCCCTTCGACATGCGGACCGGACGCAGCACCGCCGTCTCCAAAGCCACCGCGCCGACCGCCTGGCACCGGTACGCGGACGCGGAGGACGCGCCGATCGTGACCCAGTGGGACGACGGACAGCACCCCGGCCCCGAACCCGGCCGCGAAGCGACGAGTTCCCTCTCCATGCCCAGCGTGGTCTTCCGGATGCTCCGGGATCTGGACGTGCGGCCCACCCACCGAGTCCTGGAAATCGGCACCGGAACCGGCTGGAACGCCGCCCTCCTCGCCCACCGCGCGGGAAAAGGGAACGTCACCTCGATCGAGATCGACGAAACCGTCGCGTTCACCGCGCGGACCGCGCTCGACCGGTTCGGCGCGCCCGTCCACGTCATTCACGGCGACGGCGCCTTGGGCCACCCGGCAGGAGCCCCGTACGACCGGATCATCGCCACCTGCGGCCTGCGATCCGTCCCCTACGCCTGGGTGACCCAGTGCCGGCCCGGCGGAATCATCCTGGCCCCGTGGGGCACGCACTACGGAGCCGGGGACGCGGTGGCCCGCCTGATCGTGTCCGAGGACGGAAAGACCGCCTCCGGCGGGTTCACCGGCCCGGTCGAATTCATGAAACTCCGCGCCCAGCGCCGCCCACCCGTGCCGCACAAGGACTACGTACCGGGCAGCGTCTCCGAGGGCGACGAATCCTCCACCGCCCTCACCGAGGACCAGTTCGTCGGCACACGCTTCAGCCCGCTTCAGTTCGTCCTGGGGCTCCGGATACGGGACTGCGCCCAAGTCCTGGCCGACAAGCGGGACGGCGGGCGCCCGGTGTGGCTCTACGGGCTGACGGACCGTTCGTGGGCGTGTGCCTGGTTCCGGGACGGCGCGCCGACGCGGGTGTGGCAGTCCGGGGCCCGTCGCCTGTGGGAGGAGGCCGAGGAGGCTTACGGCTGGTGGGTCGGCCATGGGCGGCCGGGGCATGGCCGGTTCGGGTTGACGGTGACGGGGGAGGGCGAGCGGGTGTGGGTGGACGAGCCTTCGCGCTCGTGGTCTTTGTGACGCATCACCTCGCCGACGAAACGCACCCCGGCCCCGGTCGGTATCGGCGGCCGGGGCCTACTGGGCGGGCGGGCTGTGGTGGGCGACGCGGCCGGCTCCCCGCACGGAGCCGGCTCGGGTGTCACACGCCGATGTCCGGCGGGAACACCGGCCCGTGATCCTCCCCGTGGTCCCTCGTCAGCGCGGCCAGCAGCTCCGGGTCCGCGTGGGCCTCGGCGGTGTGCTGCCAGGCGACGATCGTCTGCGTCAGGGCCGACTCTGCGGCACACGGCTCCGGAGCGCCCAATGCGTCGCCCAGTTCGACGGCGAACTCGTGCCGGTCCCCCTCGGGGAGCGAACGGCTCCAGGGGAAGGCGTACGGCAGCACGCGCACGAGGTGTTCCGGGCCGATCCCGGCGCGGCCCGGCGAAGCCGCGTCCGGCCGCGCACCGTCTCGTTCCTGTCGGCTGTCACTCATTTCGCAGACCTCCTGTTTCGTAAGTGGCCGGTCCGGACGGAACCGGCACCTCGGCCCAGACGACCTTCCCCGGCCCCGAGCGCTCCTTCACGCCCCAGCACGCCGCGACGGCCTGGACGAGGACGAGTCCCCGGCCCCCGTCAGCGTCGTCGGCCGGAGCCTTCTTGACGGGCGGCGCGTGGTGGGCGTCGGCGACCTCGACGCGCACGAAGCCCTCGGCGGCGTCGTACGCCAGCCGCAACGAGAAGCTGCGGCCGGGTACGCGCCCGTGCAGCACGGCGTTCGCGCTCAGCTCGGCGACGACCAGCACCACGGCTTCGGTGGCCTCCTCCCCGTACGGAAGCCCCCATTCGTCGAGCTGGCAGGCGGCGAGCCGCCGGGCGAGCCGGGCCCCGCGCCGGGTGGCCGAGAAGAGTTGGGAGAACGTACGTACGGTGACGGCCGCTTGGGCCCGTGGGGGTGTCATGAGTGCAGCGTTTCGAGACAAACCCGCTGACGCCAGGGACAGGACTCACCCAATCCTCTCTGTCCTAGTTCGCGGTATGGACTGGGTTAGTAACCGTCCGTAACCATGTCGATGGCTGGAAGTTTCCACAGCGACGGACGGAGGTGGTCGGGCATGGCCGATGGCAACAGCACCATGGGCGACGAGCCCGAAGTGACGGACGGCCTACGGACCTTCGGGGTCGTGCTGAAGGCGCTCAGAGAGGAGGCCGGTTTGACGCAAAACCAGTTCGCCTCACAGGTCCGTTTCTCGACGAACTACCTCTCCAAGATCGAGCAGGGCCAGCGGTTTCCTTCGACGGAGCTGATCAAACGGGCGAGGGACGTCCTGGACCCCGGCTCAATCCGCGTGCTGGAAGCAGCGGCCCGGAGTCTGACTCGGAAGGTCGGATTGGCTTCATGGTTTCGCCAATGGGCGGGGATCGAGGAAGAGGCCGTCACGCTGTACGCGTATGAGTGCCGAGCCATTCCCGGGCTACTCCAACCAGAAGCGTATATCCGGGCGATCTTCGAGCGAAGGCTTCCCCCCGTGACAGAAGGTCAGCTGGAACGCGAGGTGACCGCACGACTCGGCCGTCAACAACTACTCACACAGAAACCAAACACGGCCTTCAGCTTCGTCATCGAGCAGGCGCTACTGGAACGGCGTCTAGGTGGGACGGAGACGACGAGGGCTGTTATTGACCAGTTGCTGGAGAGGGGACGTCTACGCAACGTGGCAATCCAGCTCATGCCTCTTCGCCAAGAAGATCACGTTGGGGTTGACGGTCTGATGTACCTGGCCGAGACTCCGGACAACCAGTGGGTCGGCTACACAGAGGGACAGCGATCCAGCAATCTGATCACGAGGCCGAAGGACGTGAGCGTACTCCTCCAGCGCTACAGCAGCCTGCGTTCACAAGCCTTGGATTGCGGGGCCACAGTGGACCTGCTGACACATATGCGAGGAGCACTATGAGCACCACAAAACCGCCATGGCGCAAAAGCAGCTACAGCGGCAGTGAAGGGGACAACTGCGTCGAGGTGGCAATTCATGCAAACGCGGTCCATATCCGCGACTCGAAGAACGCAGACATGAACCAACTCACCTTTCCCAACGCTGCGTGGACGAACTTCATCGAGCACGCAACAGGCGCCTGGCGCAAGAGCAGTTACAGCGGCGGAGGCGGTGACAACTGCGTCGAGGTCGCCGTCACTCGGGCCTACGTCCGCGTCCGCGACTCGAAGGACGAACAGATCGACCAGCTCACCCTGTCCCACATCGCCTGGGCGGAATTCACCCGTCACATTGTGACCACCCAGCCCTGATCTCAACAGCAACGGCCGAGTGCCGACCCCGTGAAAAGGGTCGGCACTCGGCCGTTTCGCTGACCCGCGCGGGCCGGGAGAAGGTCACCCCGTCAAAAACAACCGCAACCCCGGCACCGTCAAGTTCCCCCCGAACTGGGCCGCTTGGACGATCTTCACCTTCGTGAAGTAGGCGAGCGGGAGGGGGATGGGCGGGGGCTGGAGGCGGGGGGTGAAGACGACGGGGATGAGGCCGAAGAGGTTGCCCTCCAGGCGTTCGGTGTAGAGCGTCACCTTGCCGCCGCGAATGGTGGAGGTGGAGTCCGGCGCGGCCTGGACGTGGTACTTCTTCCCGTCCTCGCCGTCCACGATCTGGTGCATGTCGCCGATGTCGATGCTGCTGGCGGTGTATTTCAGGGCCTGCTTCGTGCGGCCGTCGGGCGTCGTGAGATTGACGACGCCGTGGTAGACGAGGTTGCGCAGGGTCAGGTCGCTGGCTTCCAGGCGCCAGGGCTGGTTGGCGATGGCGGCCGGGGGCTGTTCGGCCGTTCCCGCGACATCCTTTTCGACGGGGCAGGGGAAGGGCTGTTTGCCGTCCTCGTCCTTGGGGCTCTCGGATGACGAGGGCGAGGTGGACGGGGACGGCGAGGCGGACGGGGACGGTGGAGCCGAGGGGTCCGCAGGCGGCGGGGTTGGGGGCTCCGGGGCATCCTTCGGGGTGGGGTCGGCGGTCGGGGTGCCGGGGTTCTCCGGGCGGGTGGTGGACGCGGAGGGGGCCGGGTTCGGGGTGGCGGAGGGCGTCGGGGAGGTGGTCGGCCGGGGTGGGGCTGGGCTGGGGTCGCCTTCGGGGGCGTCACCGTCGGCGTTCTGGTTGCCGCCCGGGCGGAGGATGTCGTCGAGCTTCTTGCCGAGGCCCAGGGGGTCGTACCAGGGGTTCGCCGGTGGAGAGGAGAGCGAGGGGGTGGCGTTCGGGGTTTTCGAGGGGGTGGGGGCCGGTTGTTCGTTGGCCGGTGGGGCCGAGGGGCGTGCGGGCGGCGTGTCCCGGCTCCGGTCGCCGGCCCCGGGGGCCGTCTCGGTGTCCCGGTCAGCCTCGGGTGTCGGGGCACGGGTCGCGCCCGGTGCCGGGTCGGGGCTCGTCGCGTCGTCGGGGGTGGTGGGGTCCGGCGAGGGAGACGGGCTGTTCCCCGGCTTCCCGTCCGCGTCCTGGCCGTCCGTCCCGGCCGGCTTCTCCGGCGTCTCCGGGAGCGTGACGCACGGGCCGTCCTTGAACGGGCTGGCCGGTGGCTGGGGTCTGGCCATCGCCAGTTGGGGCGTGAAGCCGATGCCCATCAGCACGGCGGTCGGCATGGCGGCGAGAGCGATCGCCTTGCCGGCGGGGAAGTGCAGCCGAGTCAGCAGCGGCTTCTTGGGAGCCGCGTGTCTCGGCCCGGTTCTCGCGCCGGTGTCGGCGCTCCCGTCACGCAGCTCGTCACCCGGCACTGTGCCTCCCGTTCGTCCCGTGGATGGGGCTCTTCTTGGTCAGGTCCACCACCGCGCCGCCCGCGGGCGCGGAGGCTTCGGACGGAGGCCCGGGCGACGGCCCGTCCCCGGGCTCCGCCGGATCGCCGGACTCGTCGCCCCCGGCCGGTACGGGCTTCCCGGGGGCCCAGGCCACCGCGAGCGCGCCGCCGATCAGCCCCAGCAGGAAGCCCATGACGAAGCCGCCGAAGTTCGAGACGACCAGGGAGACCAGCGCGAGCAGGATGGCCGCGACCCCGGCGAACACCCGGGACACGGGCTGGAACCACATCGTCAGACCGAGGACGATCAGCAGCACCCCGATGATCAGCGAGCCGGCGCCCGCCGTCGTCGCCAGGCGCAGCGACAGCGACCCGATCTGGAGGTTGGCGTAGGGGAAATACATGATCGGAAGACCGGCCAGCAGCGTCCACAGCCCGGCCCAGAACGGGCGTCGGCCGCGCCACCCCCGGAACGAACTGCGCGTCCGGCTGAATCCTCCGGTCAGCCTTGGTCGCGTGTCGGCGCTCATGTCGTACGGCTCCTCGGGACTGGCGAATCGGGTGGTGCGGGAGCGGAGTGCGCGGCGACCGGGCACCCCGCCGGTGCCGCGCGCCGCACCGACGCGTACGGGCACGGGGTGGCGTCCCGGCTTCCGGGGACGTACGGCCGAGCGTCCTCAAGGGGCGTACGGCGGAAAGCCCCGCCCGAGGGACGTACGACCGCGCCCCGCGCCCGCCCGATCAGTGCGTCATCGGCCCGCGCGCCGGTGCGTCATGCCGTGATCGGCACGCACCCCGGCGTATCGCGCCTCGTCAGCACATATGTCGTGCAACGGTGCGTCGTCGTGCATCGGTACGTCGTCGTGCGTCGTTCTCCGCGCATCGGCGGCGCGTACACCGGCAGCGCGTGCGTCGCGGGTCGGCGGCACACGCGGCGTGCGTCATCGGCACCTCTTCGGTGCGTCAGTAGCACTCGTTCTTGCCCTTGCTGACCTTCATGTTGAGGCCGCTGAGCGTGAACGTGCCGGCCGTGGTGGCCCACGCGCGCTGCTTGACGTTCTTGAACAGCACGGACTCCGCCTGCTGGCTGAACGAGCCGGGCAGGTACCGGCCCTGCCCCGCGGCACCGGGCTTGGCCGGGCCGGGTCCCTGCGTGTTCTTGCCGAGCGCGACGCCGATGTCGATGTTGTTGAACGTCGCGTCGGTCTGGAGGTCGTCGGCGTCGATGTAGAGCGTCTTCGCCTTGACCTTCTCGCTGCCGGGGCCGCCCGCGTGCAGCCGCATCGTCACGTCGCCGACGATCGGGACGGGGACGACGACGGACTGGCACAGGTTGGTGATCTCCGCGGTGTTCAGGCCGACGACGGCGACCGGGTGGTCCGCACCCGACGCGCCGGTGTCGATGGCCCCGTACTGGACGAAGCCGCTGCCGCTCAGTTCGTCCGCGGTGACCTTGAACTGCTGCCCGGACACGCTGAACGAGGCCGCCAGCGCCCCCTGCGCGAGGGCCACCCCGATGGCCGCCGTGGCCGCGATGCTCGGCACCATGACGACGGCGAACCGCTTCCATCTCGTCCCGCCACGAGCATGGGACTCCATGACTTTCCTCCTTCTCGGACGTACATCTCCGGTACGACCCGCTCACGTACGAGCACGGTCGTACGGGATGGGAGAAGTGCCACGTCCTCGGGAAGGAGAGCGCCCGATCCGGAGGCGCGCCGCGGACTGCCCGCGGCGTTCCGAACCATCCGGACCATCGGCGATCACCCCCGAGCGACAACCACTGGCCACGCTTCTCGCGCAACCTCTGCGGACAGGCTCCGCCGGTGGACGGAGACCCCCCTGTCCGGACCGGCCAAGGCGCGCCGGCCACTCGGTGGGGACCCATGTGTCCCGCGGCACCGGCCGGCTGCCGGGCTGCGGGAATGGACCGAGCTTGGCCGATCGTGGTCCATCGACGGCCAACGCACAAGGGGTCATTACTTGCGGGTAATGGACGGGTGACCGATCAACGACCGGCTGATATCCCACGCGCACCCTGGGTCGCCGCGTCCAATGGGGCCGGAGGGGAAATACGGGGAGGAAGTGCCACAAGGACTCGTGGACCTCTTACTCCGAGTAACAGCGGCGGGGTCCCATCACGTTTTGGTAAAGCGTCGCCGTCGTTTCCCGTGCGTCACAGGGGACCCTGTGGACGCGAAGGCGTGGGAGAAATGGGGCGGAGAGGGACGCTTGAAGCGATCGCGTAATGGGACGAGCCTGTCTCGAACCGGGTGGTGATCCGTTTCGAGACAGGCTCGGGGGCGGAGGGCAGGGGGCGGGTCCGCGGGGTTCGCGGGAGCCCGCCGGTGTCCTGTCCGCAGGCGTCGCAGATGTCCGGGGAAGCCCGTAGGGGTCCGAGGGAACCCGCCAGTGTCCTGTCCGCAGGCGTCGCAGATGCCCGGGAAGCCTGTAGGGGTCCGGCGGCGGCCGGAGCGTCAGGCCGCGCGGACGGGCGCCGGGAAATCTCCTCGGCGGAACGGAACCGGGGAGCGCTCCCGCCGGACGAGCCGGGAGCGCTCCCCAGGGGAGTCGTCGGCGCCGAACGAGGAACGGGCCGGGCGGGACCGGCCGCGAACCGCGTCGGCGCGGAGCCGAACGCCGAACGGCTCAGAACAGAACGCGCGCCAGGGCCGTCCGCGCCGCCGTGACCCGCGGGTCGTCCTGGCCGATGACCTCGAACAGCTCCAGCAGCCGGAGCCGTGCCTGCTCGCGCTGCTCGCCGGCGGTCCGCTTCACCGTGTCCACCAGGCGGCCGAACGCGTCCTCGACGTGCCCGCCGACCAGGTCCAGGTCCGCCGCGCGGATCTGCGCCGCCACGTCGGACGGGTCGTCCGCCGCGGCCTTGCGCACCTGCTGAGGGTCCATGCCCTGCACCCGCTGGAGGAGTTCGGCCTGCGCCAGGCCGAGCTTGGCCTCCGGGTGGGCGGGGTCGTCGGCGAGGACGTTCTTGTACGCCTGGATGGCGCCGCCCAGGTCACCGGCGTCCAGCGCCTGGCTGGCGGCCTCCAGCAGCCCGTCGTACGGGCCCACCGGCGCCATCGGGGCCTCCTCCTGGTCGGCCGCGTCCGGGTCGACCGGCGCGCCGACGATGCCGAACTGCTGCTCGGCGGCCTGGATGAGCTGGTCCAGCACCTGACGGATCTGGGCGTCCGGCACCGCGCCCTGGAACAGCGGGATCGGCTGCCCGGCGACGACCGCGAACACCGCGGGCACGCCCTGCACCCCGAACTGCTGGGCCAGCATCTGGTTGGCATCAACGTCGATCTTGGCCAGAACGAACTTGCCGGCGTACTCGGCCGCCAGCTTCTCCAGCCGCGGGCGCAGCTGCTTGCACGGCTGGCACCACTCGGCCCAGAACTGGATGACCACCGGGACCTCGGTGGAACGCTGGAGTACGTCCTGCTGGAACCCTGCCTCGTCGACATCGAAGTCCAGTCGGCCGCCGGGACGCGCGCCCGTGCGGGCCGCCTCGGCGCGGGCCTGCTCCGCCTTCTGCTTGGCTTCCCCGGCCGCCTTCACCGCGGCGAGGTCGACGACTCCACTCATGGACATGTTGCGTGGCTGCATGGGTCCATCCTCCCCCTTCGGCGGCCCGTTCAGAAAAGCGGTGCCGAAAATCGCCGTGGGCCGGTCGCGGGGGGCGACGGCCGGGTGGTGCGGACGGTTCCGGACCGGGCGGGCCGCTGACCGGCGGGGGTCATACTGCCGCGTTGGTCGTTACGGGTGTGGTTGCTGTGACGATCGTGCCGACGAGGGCCGCGAGACCGTTCAAGGTCCGTCCGGAACCGTGCGGCGGGAGACGGGGTCACCTTGGCCGTCCCCCTCGCGTTGGCCGTGTTCCCCGCCTTGGCCAGGGCCGTTGCTGCGGCCTGACGGCGATTTCCTCGTGCTTTGGTGTTGCTCGTGCTTCGGTGGTTGCTCGTGTTCCAGCGGTTCATCGGATTCCGGTGGCTGCGAGCGTCCGTCCGGCCCTGGTTCGTTCTGGTCCGGCCCCGGTTCGTCCTGGATTGCCTTGGTTCGTCGGCGGGGCATGATCACCCGCCGAGGGCAGCCGGGCCCGATGGCCCGGACGGTACCGGCATCACTCCCGAGTCCGCGCCCGGTCGTCCGTCCGCCGGCTTGCCGACGGGCGTCCGGGTACGGAACCCGCTCGGCCCCAACAGGGCCGGTGACCCGTGAAGGGCCTGTCGCGTAGCAGCCCCGGGTCCCCACCCGCGGCCAGTGGTTGTCGCTCGTGCACGGTGCTGCGCGTACACGGTCTTACGCTACGGCTCGTAGCGTAACTCTCCCGCTCCCCGTCCCGGCAAGCGTCCCCGGAACGCTCCTTCCGTGATCTCCCTCACTCCTCGGCCGCCGCGCCCGCGCCACTCACGGCGCGCACGACTCTCCTCGCGGCGGCGTACCCGCCGGTATGGTCGCCCGCATGTGCCGCTGCTCTCCCACCGACACCGTGTGCCGGAGGTGCCGCACGAGTCCGTCCCAGCCGCCACAGCCCCCACAGGCGCCGGACCCCTCGCGTGCTTCACAGGCCGCCCACGCGCCACAACCCTCACCGCCCGTTGAGGTGCCGTCGCCGCCCCAGCCGCCGCCCGCATCGGAATCGGAGTCGGAGTCGGAGTCGGTATCGAAGTCGGTATCGCCGGACGGCGGGCAATCGGCGCCCCCACCATCGACGGCCCCGTCCCCATCCCCGTCCCCATCCCTGACTCCGTCCCCGGCCCCCGCCGCGCGCCGGGGTCGGCCGCGCAGCGCCGCCGCCGACCGGGCGATCCTCGACGCCACCCGGGCCGCGCTGGTCGAACTGGGGTGGGGGAAGCTGACGATGAGCGACGTGGCCGCGCGCGCCGGAGTCGCCAAGACCACCCTCTACCGCCGCTGGACGGGCAAGAACGAGCTGGTCGTGGACGCGGTGGCGGTCCTCTTCGACGAACTCGCACTCCCCGACCACGGCTGCCTCCAGGCCGACATCGAGGACGTGGTGCTCCAGTTCGCGGCGCTGCTGGCCCGGCCGGAGACGAAGACGGCGCTGATGGCGGTGGTCGCCGAGTCCACCACGGACCCGGCGCTGCGGGCCCGCATCCGCGAGGCGATCGTGGACCGGCAGAAGCGCCTGGTCATTCTGGGCCGCCGCCGCGCCCAGCGCCGCGGCGAGCTGCCTCCGGACGCCGACGGCGAGGAGGGCGCCGCGGCGGCGGCCCGCGCGGTGGGCCTGATCTTCGACGTCATCGCGGGCGCGGTGGTGCACCGGTCCCTGGTCAGCGCGGAACCGGTGGACGCGCGCTGGGCCGAGCAGCTGACGTCCCTGCTGCTGGGGGGCCTGAACGCGCTGGACGAGCGCGCGGCGGGAGCGGGTGCGAAAGCGAATGGCGGGGCCTCCGAGCCGGGCCGCCCGCGCCCGTGCGACCAGGACCAGCGGCGCCGGGCCGAAGCCGAGCACGCGCCTTAGCCCGGCAGCGGACCGCGTGAACCGGCGGCAGGCGGCAGGCGGCAGGCGGCAACAAGATCCACGACGCCCGCCGTGCCGAATCAACAAAGGAGCGTACGTCCACGCCTGGGGCGGTAGATACCAGTGGGCCGGATGGGGCGCCCGACCTGGGCTCTCTTCAAGGCCACCGAACCGCGACGTTCTTCCGAGACCTGGAGGTTCACCATGACGTACCTGCTCCGTATGCGCCGCGGCGCCGGCTGGATGGCCGGTGTGCTCGCCCTCGTCGCACTCCCGGCCGCCAGCCAGAGCGCCGCCGCCGAACCCGCCGTGGCCGCCAGGAAGTCCGCGCCCGCCGCGTCGTCCGCGCCGTCCACCGACCACGCGTTCCGCGCGCTGGAGCGCGAGTTCGACGCACGGCTGGGGGTCTACGCCCTCGACACCGGCACGGGCCGGCAGATCGGCTACCAGGCCGACCAGCGGTTCGCGTACGCCTCGACGTTCAAGTCGCTGCTGGCGGGCGCCGTGTTGCGGAAGAACGGCCTGGACGGGATCGCCAAGGTCGTCAGCTACTCACGCGACGATTTGGTGCCCAACTCCCCGATCACCGAGAACTTCACCGACTCCGGGATGAGCCTGCGCGAACTGTGCGCCGCCGCCCTCTGGTACAGCGACAACACCGCGGCCAACCTGCTGCTGAAAGAACTCGGCGGGCCGAACGCGCTGGAAGCCGTACTGGAGGAGTTCGGCGACGACGTGACCGAGATGGACCGGTACGAGCCAGAGCTGAACGAGGCCATACCAGGCGACCTCCGCGACACCAGCACGCCCCGCGCGATGGCCGGGAGCCTGCGGGCGTTCCTGCTCGGCGACGCCTTGAAGCGGCGCGAACGCGAATTGCTGCGCCAGTGGATGTCGACGAACACCACCGGCGAGACGCTCGTCAGCGCCGGTCTCCCGAAAGACTGGACCGTCGCCGACAAGAGCGGCAGCGCCGGGTACGGGGGCCGCAACGACCTCGCCGTGGTGTGGCCCGAGGACGGCGGCAACCCCCTCCTCATCGCGGTCATGTCCAGCCGCGATATGAAGGACGCCGAACGCGACGACGCCCTGATCGCCAAGGCGGCTTCCGTGGTCAAGGAGGGCCTGCGCCGCAAGTGAGGCACGGGCGTCCCCGTCCGGGGACTGCTGGAGCCGGACGACGGGACCGGATGACGGGCGGCCGGCAGAAGCAGCCCACGAAGCCGGATGACGGAGCCGGTGACGGGCCGGACGGACGACACCGGCCCGCCCGGCGGACGACGGGTCGCGCCGCGCGGATCGCAGCGCGCGGATCGCGGCGCGCGGGGCCGCGCCCCGGCCCCGCTCTCCGGTCGACGCGCCGGTCGCGGACGCCCGGCACTCCCCGTAGCGGACGCCCGGAACTCCCCCTACCCGCGCTCCCCCGCGTCCCCGGCCAACGCCGCCTCCAGCACCGCCACCGTCTCCGGATGGCGACCGTCACGCGCCCACTCCAGGGGAGTGCGACCCGTGCCGTGGTCCTCACGGATACGCGGGTCGGCGCCATGGGCGAGGAGGGCGCGGACGGTCTCGGTGTGGCCCCAGCAGGCCGCGCCGCACAGGGGCGTGCCCTCGCTGCCGTGGCCGCTCTCGACGTTCGGCGCGGCGCCCGCCTCCAGCAGCAGGCGCACGCTGCCGGCGGCGCCGTGGACCGCCGCCGCGTACAGCGGCGTGGTGCCGTCCGTGTCGGCCGCGTTCGGGTCGGCCCCGGCCCGCAGCAGCGCGCGGACCTCGGCCTCGCCGTGGAACCCCGCCGCGACGAGCCGCCGGGCCAGCTTCTTGCGTCGCCGTCTGTTCATGCCGGGTGTTCCTCCCCCGCGCGGCCGGGCCCCGGCCGCGCGGGCATGGCCGCCGCGGCCGTCCTCAGAACCCGGCCGGTTCGGTGTAGATGCCCCACTCGTCCCGCAGGGCGTTGCAGATCTCGCCGAGGGTGGCCTCGGCCCGTACGGCGTCGAGCATAGGTTCGATCATGTTCCGGCCGTCCCGGGCGGCGGCCAGCATCGCCTCCAGCGAGGTGCGGACCTTGGCGTCGTCGCGTGCCGCCTTGCGAGCGGCCAGCGTGCGGACCTGCTCGCGCTCGACCTCGTGGCTGACGCGGAGTATCTCCAGGTCACCGGTGACCGAGCCGTGGTGGACGTTGACGCCGACGACCTTCTTCTCGTTCTTCTCCAGCGCCTGCTGGTAGCGGAAGGCGGACTCGGCGATCTCGCCCGTGAACCAGCCGTCCTCGATGCCGCGCAGGATGCCGGAGGTGATCGGGCCGATCGGGTGCTGACCGTCGGGCACCGCCCGCGTGCCGCGCTCCTTTATCTGCTCGAAGATCTTCTCGGCGTCGGCCTCTATCCGGTCGGTGAGCGCCTCCACGAACCAGGAGCCGCCCAGCGGGTCGGCCACGTTGGCGACGCCGGTCTCCTCCATCAGCACCTGTTGCGTGCGCAGCGCGATCTCGGCGGCCTGCTCGCTGGGCAGCGCCAGCGTCTCGTCCAGGGCATTGGTGTGCAGGGAGTTGGTGCCACCGAGGACGGCGGCCAGCGCCTCGACGGCCGTCCGGACGACGTTGTTGTACGGCTGCTGGGCGGTCAGCGAGACGCCCGCCGTCTGGGTGTGGAACCGCAGCCACTGGGCCTTCTCGGACGTGGCGCCGTAGACGTCCCGCATCCAGCGGGCCCAGATGCGGCGCGCGGCCCGGAACTTGGCGATCTCCTCGAAGAAGTCCACGTGCGCGTCGAAGAAGAACGACAGGCCGGGGGCGAAGGTGTTCACGTCCAGGCCGCGGGAGAGGCCGAGTTCGACGTAGCCGAACCCGTCGGCCAGCGTGTAGGCCAGCTCCTGCGCGGCCGTCGCGCCCGCCTCGCGGATGTGGTAGCCGGAGACCGACAGCGGCTTGTAGGCGGGGATGCCGTTCGCGCAGTACTCCATCAGGTCGCCGATCAGGCGCAGGTGCGGCTCGGGCGGGAAGAGCCACTCCTTCTGCGCGATGTACTCCTTGAAGATGTCCGTCTGGAGGGTGCCGTTGAGGACGGACGGGTCGACGCCCTGGCGCTCGGCGGCGACGAGGTACATGCAGAAGGCGGGCACGGCGGGCCCGGAGATCGTCATGGAGGTCGTGACGTCGCCGAGCGGGATGTCCTTGAACAGGATCTCCATGTCGGCGGCGGAGTCTATGGCCACGCCGCAGTGGCCGACCTCACCGAGCGAGCGCGGGTCGTCGGAGTCCCGGCCCATGAGGGTGGGCATGTCGAACGCCACGGAGAGACCGCCGCCACCGGCCGCGAGGATCATCTTGTAGCGCTCGTTGGTCTGCTCCGCGTTGCCGAAACCGGCGAACTGGCGGATGGTCCACGTCCGGCCGCGGTAGCCGGTGGGGTACAGGCCACGCGTGAAGGGGTACTCCCCCGGCCACCCGATCCGTTCGAATCCCTCGACCGAGTCGCCGGGACGCGGTCCGTACACCGGCTCCACGGGATCGCCGGAGAGGGTGGTGAAGTCCGCGTCGCGCTTGCGGGCGGAGTCGTAGCGGGCCTGCCAGCGGAGACGGCCCTCTTCGATCGCGTCAGCGTCCATACCTTCGAATTTACTAGGGCGTCCTAGTAATTGTCGATGGCAGACCGGTCACGTCAGGGTTCTTCTAGGGTTTTCCCTGGTCCGGGCTCCGGGACGACCCGGAACGATTCCTTCGGGTTGCCCCGGACGGACCCCCGGGGTCGGCCTTCGCCGACGCCGGGGTTCGCCGAGGCCGCACAGCGACGGAGGCGCCTCCGTCCCCGAAGGCGCCTCCACAACGCGTGACGAACGCCGCGCGTCAGCGGCTTGCCGGCCCCGCGGCCTCACGCCTTGCTGAGCTGCGCCGCCCCGTCCGTGACCTGGGGCCCGATCTCCCGCACGACCTTGCGCTCGACGAAGAACGCCGCCGTGGGGATCGTTCCGGCGATCAGCACCCACAGCAGCTTGCCGAAGTTCCACTTGGCCTTGGTGCCGAGGTCGAAGGCGAAGACCAGGTAGATGATGAAGAGCACGCCGTGGATCTGGGAGACCGCGAAGGTGAGGTCCTTGCCCATATCGAAGGCGTACTTGAACACCATGCAGACGCACAGCACCAGCAGCATCACAGCGGTGACGTAAGCCATCACCCGGTATCGGGTCAGCACGCTCTTCTTCATGACATCGAGCGTAACGCCCGTTCCGGGGCGATCTTCGGCGCCCCCACCCCTCGTGTCCCGCCCACCGGAAGCCCGCGGGAAGCCCCCACGGGCAACCACCGTCAGGACCACCCACACGCCCTACCGGCCGCCCGCACGGACACCCGCCCACCGGCCCCGCAGACCGACCGGCCCCACCGGCCGCCCCGGCCTACGAATCGGCGAAATCCCCCGCAGCGACCCGCAACGGCCGCAGCATCGCGAAGATCTCCCCGCACTCCTCGGCGTCGTACGCGCCGAGGCCGAAGTCCATCGCCATCAGGTCGCGGGTGGCCGCCTCGCACACCTCGCGCCCCTTGTCGGTGATGGTCGCGAGCGTGCCGCGGCCGTCGTTCGGGTTGGGCCGCTTGGCGACCAGGCCGGACTTCACCAGGCGGTCGACCGTGTTGGTCACCGAGGTCGGGTGCACCATGAGCCGCTCGCCGATCTTGGACATCGGCAGTTCGCCGGCCTTGGAGAACGTGAGCAGCACCAGTGCCTCGTACCGCGCGAACGTCAGCCCGTACGGCTTGACGACCGCGTCCACCTCGGAGAGCAGGATCTGATGGGCCCGCATGATCGAGGTGATCGCGGCCATGGACGGCACGGCGCCCCACCGCCGCTGCCACAGCTCGTCGGCGCGCGCGATGGGATCGAAGGGGAGACTGAGCGACTTCGGCACGCCTTCGACCCTACCGGGCGGCCATATCGTGGTCAGCCTCGTCTCGCGTGCTGGGCGCCCGTTCCGGGGCCCGCCGGTCCTCCCCACCCGGCGGCCCCGCTTCTCCCGGCTCACCGCGCCAGGTAGCGCTCCACCGTCTCGACCTTCGAGGTCAGCCCGTCCGTGACGCCGGGCCGGATGTCGGCCTTCAGGACGAGCGAGACCCGGCCGGCCCGCGCCTCCACCGCCGCCACCGCGCGCTTGACGACGTCCATGACCTCGTCCCACTCGCCTTCGACGGAGGTGAACATCGCGTCCGTACGGTTGGGCAGCCCGGACTCGCGCACCACGCGGACGGCGTCGGCGACGTACTCCCCGACGTCCTCGCCCACACCCAGCGGGCTGACGGAAAAGGCGACGATCATGCGTTCACGATTCCTTCCTTGCGGGCGCGGGCGGCGATCACCGCGGCCTCGGCCTCCCGCTTGAGCTTGCGCTCGGCGAAGAACCCGCCGGTGGGCAGCACCGAGAGGACGAAGTAGAGGATGCCGGTGCCCCTGGACCACTTCGTGCGGTTCCAGGCGTCCAGCCAGAAGATCACGTAGAGCACGAACAGCATGCCGTGCACGTAGCCCATCGGCCGCACCGCGTCGAAGTCGGTGGTCCGCTTCAGGACCGAGCAGATCAGCAGCAGGATGAAGGAGACGGCCTCCGGGGCGGAGACCAGGCGCAGGCGGCGCAGGGAAGAGGCGGTCTTGATGTCCACGGGAACCTCGTTCGGGTGGAAGGGAAGGAGCGAAAGGGGGGAACAGGGGAGGACGGGGAAGCCGCGCAGCCGGGGGTGGCTTGTGCATGCGTTCACAAGGGCGTCTCCCATTGTTACAGGCGCCCAAAAGATCACTGTTCAGGGGTCGCCCGGGCCGTTACCGTCAAGGCGTGGCTCAGTTTCGGCTCCAGGGGAGCAAGGTACTTGCCGTCGAGATGACCGGTGACGCGGTCAAGGCCAAGAACGGCGCGATGGTCGCCTACGACGGCCGGATGTCATTCAAGAAGCTGACCGGTGGCGGCGAGGGGCTGCGCGGCATGGTCAGCCGGCGCCTCACCGGCGAGCAGATGGCCGTCATGGAGGTGAAGGGGCACGGGACCTGCTACTTCGCCGATCGCGCCAGCGAGATCAACCTCGTCCGGCTGCACGGCGAGAAGCTGTACGTGGAGGCCAGCAACCTGCTGTGCACGGAGGCGACGCTGCGCACCGGCACCTCCTTCACCGGCCTGCGCGGCGCCTCCCAGGGCAACGGCCTGTTCACCACGACCGTCGAGGGCACCGGCCAGGCCGCCCTCACCTCCCACGGGACGGCGGTGGTCCTGCGCGTCACCCGGGACTACCCACTGCAAGTGGACCCCGGCGCCTACCTGGCGCACACCGGGAACCTCAACCAGCACTTCCAGTCCGGTGTGAACTTCCGCACGTTCATAGGCGAGGGCTCCGGCGAGGCGTTCCAGATCCGTTTCGAGGGCGAGGGCCTGGTCTACGTCCAGCCCAGCGAGCGCAACACCGTGGGGGGTGAGATCTGATGCCGTTCACACTGCTGAATTCCCGGATGGTGCGGGCGCAGGTCGTCCCCGGGCAGCGGATGTTCAGCCAGCGCGGGGCGATGCTCGCCTACCAGGGGCACGTCAGCTTCACGCCCAACATCCAGGGCGGGCAGGGCGGCCTCGGCTCGATGATCGGCCGGCGGATCGCGAACGAGGCGACGCCCCTGATGACGGTCGAGGGCAGCGGCACGGTCTTCTTCGGGCACGGCGGCCACCACGTCCACGTCGTCGAGCTGACCGGCGAGACGCTCTACGTCGAGGCGGACCGGCTGCTCGCCTTCGACGGGACGCTCCAGCAGGGGACGATGTTCATGGGCGCGCAGGGCGGCGTGATGGGCATGGTGCGCGGCCAGGTGACCGGCCAGGGCCTGTTCACCACCACGCTCAAGGGGCACGGCTCGGTGGCCGTGATGGCGCACGGCGGCGTCATGGAGCTGCCGATCACCCCCCAGGGGCCCGTCCACGTCGATCCACAGGCGTACGTCGCCCACCGCGGCGAGGTCCGCAACAAGCTGTCCACCGCGCTCGGCTGGCGCGACATGGTGGGACGCGGCTCCGGCGAGGCGTTCCAGCTGGAGCTGTCCGGGCAGGGCACCGTCTACGTCCAGGCGTCGGAGGAGAAGCTGTGACCGGTCCCGTCGTCCACGACCCGCACTCGCTGCCGGTCGACGACAACGTCAACGCGTACGCGTTCAGCGTGCGGCTCGACGGCCAGTGGTTCCTGCAGAAGGGGAAGATGATCGCCTACTACGGGCGGATCGACTTCCACGGCATCGGGCACGGGCCGCTGGACCGCCTGATCGCCCACAGTTTCCATTCGCCCCTGCACGCCGGGGAATGGGTGGTGGCGCAGGGCAAGGGGTCGATGATCCTCGCGGACCGGGCGTTCGATGTGAACTCCTACGACCTTGAGGACGGCAATCTCACCATTCGCGCCGGCAACTTGCTCGCCTTTCAGCCAACTCTCTCGCTGAAGCAGTCGATCGTCCCGGGGTTCCTGACGCTCATCGGGACGGGCAAGTTCGTCGCGGCCTCCAACGGGCCGGTGGTCTTCATGGAGCCGCCGCTGCGCGTGGACCCGCAGGCGCTGGTGGGCTGGGCCGACTGCCCCTCGCCGTGCCACCACTACGACCACCAGTACCTGCGCGGATTCCTCGGCGGGGTGCGCGCCCACACGGGGATCGGCGGGGTCTCGGGCGAGGAGCACCAGTTCGAGTTCGTGGGGGCGGGGACGGTGCTCCTCCAGTCGACGGAGCAGCTCATGCCGGTGGGGGCCACGGGGGAGGTACCGCACGAAGCGGGTGTTCCCGGCGGTGGGGTGCCGCAGCAAAGTGGCTCACAACTGCCTCAGCTCCCCGGACAGCTCGGGGGGCTCCAGCGCCGATTCGGACTGTGAGCGGTACCCTGCGGACGGTGACATCGAACGCCTGACCACTGACGTTCAGCGTCCGACCCGCGTCCGTATTCGCCACGTCACACCGGCGATTAATTCACCTTTCAACTTTCACGGGTAGACTTCTTCCATGACGACCGACAGCGACACCCCCTGGCTGACCGACCAGGAGCAGCGTGCCTGGCGCACCCATCTGGACGTCATCAGGCTGCTGCAGCACCAGATGGAGCGCGACCTGCAGCCGTTCGGCCTCACCAACAACGACTACGAGATCCTGGTCAACCTCTCCGAAGCCGAGGGACGGCGGATGCGGATGAGCGATCTGGCCGCCGCCACCCTCCAGTCCAAGAGCCGCCTGTCGCACCAGATCACCCGTATGGAGAACGCCGGACTGGTACGCCGCGAGAGCTGCGAGTCCGACCGCCGCGGGCTGTTCGCGGTGCTCACGGACGAGGGCTGGGAGACCATGCGCCGGGTCGCCCCGCACCACGTCTCGTCCGTGCGCAAGCACTTCATCGACCTCTTCACGCCCGAGGACCTGGCGAAGTTGCACCAGTTCCTCACGCCGGTCGCCGAGCACCTGCGCGGCCAGCGCGGCAAGGTCTGACACCACGGTCCCGCGTCCATCCCTGGGACCGGACGCGGGGCACTCGGGACGGCCTGGGGGCGCCCCGCTCAGTCGTCGTCCCCGTGATCGTCGTCATCGTGGTCGTCGGCCGGGGCCGCGGTGACCGCGCCGTCCTTGGGCGCGACGTACACCCGGTGCTCCTTGGCGTCCTTGGAGGACACCGTCTCGACCTCCCACACGGCCGCCGAACGGTGCTCGTCCTCCAGGTCCACCGAAACGACCGTCCCGTAGGAGCCCGCCACCTTGCGCGCGGCCTCGGCGGCGTTCACCGTGGCACCGCGCAGCTCCGCCCGCACGCGGTCCTGGCCGTGCTCGCCGTCGTCCTCGTGATCGACGTGCTGCCCCAGCACCTTCCCGCTGCCGGCGTCCACCGTCACGTCGTGCCACTTCCCGTCCTTCCCGAGGACGTCCACCTCCCACACCGGGCCGGACCGGTCGTCATCGTCCAGGTCGATACCGGTGACGGTGCCCGGCGCGGCCTTCAGCGCCGCGCTCGCGGCCTCCGGCGCGAGCACCCGGGGTGTCCCGCCCGCAGGCCGGTCCCCGTCCCCGTCGTCCTCCTGCGCAAACCGCGTACCGGCCGCCGCCTCGGACCGGCCCTCCCCGTCGCCGCTCAGCGCGAAGGCGGTGGCGGTGCCCCCGGCGATCAGCGCGGCCCCGGCCACGGTGGCGATGACGATGTTGCGCCGCATAGAGATCCACTCCCCATTCCTGGTCGTCCCCCGTCCTGCTCTGTCGGTCCCCACCATGGCGCGGTGATCCTGAAGCGGACCTGAAGCCACCTGAAGAACCCTTCAGGTGCCGGGTGGGAGGCTGGAGCCATGCGCCTGTTGATCGTGGAGGACGAGAAGCGGCTGGCCCTGTCGCTGGCCAAGGGCCTGACGGCCGAGGGGTACGCGGTCGACGTGGCGCACGACGGCCGGGAGGGCCTGCACCTCGCCCGTGAGGGCGCCTACGACCTGCTGATCCTCGACATCATGCTGCCCGGCCTGAACGGCTACCGCCTCTGCGCCGCCCTGCGCGCCGACGGCGACGACGTGCCGATCCTGATGCTCACCGCCAAGGACGGCGAGTACGACGAGGCCGAGGGCCTGGACACCGGCGCCGACGACTACCTGACCAAGCCCTTCTCGTACGTCGTCCTCGTCGCCCGGATCAAGGCCCTGCTGCGGCGCCGCGGGCGCACCGCCCTGCCGGTGCTGCGGCTGGGCCCGCTCACCATCGACCAGGGGGCGCGCCGGGTGAGCCGGGACGGGGCCGAGGTGGCGCTGACGGCCAAGGAGTTCGCGGTCCTGGAACAGCTCGCGCGGCGGGCCGGTGACGTGGTGTCCAAGGCGGAGATCCTGGAACACGTCTGGGACTTCGCCTACGAGGGCGACCCCAACATCGTCGAGGTCTACGTCAGCGCCCTGCGCCGCAAGCTCGGCGCCGACGTCATCGCGACCGTGCGCGGGGCCGGCTACCGGCTGGTGCGCGGTGCGTAGGCTCCTCGACTCGGTCCGGGCCCGCGCGGCGGCCGGGGCCACGGCAGTGGTCGCCCTGGCGCTGCTGGCCGCCGGCACGGCCGTCCTCCTCGTCCTGCGCGCCAACCTCGTCGGTCAGGCCGACCTCCAGGCGGAGATCACCGCCCGCGAGATCGCCGCCCGCATCGCCACCGGAACCCCCTACGCCCGCCTGGAACTCCCCGACGAGGACGACCGCCCGGTCCTGGTCCTGGACGACGACGGACGCGTACGAGCGGCCGGCAAGGACCTGCGGGCGGTGGACGGCCACCCCGTCCTCGTCCACCGCCCGCAGAAAACCGAAACCGACCCCGTACGGAAGTCCGCGCACGCGGACGACGAGCCGGACGAGGACGAGCCCGAGGACTCCCCCTCCGACGACGACACACGGGCCCCGGGCCCCGGCCCGAGCCCCGGAGATGTCGCCGAGAAGGCCGACCACGACACGGGCACCGCGACCGTTGACGACCACACCGCCTCCTACCGCTTCGCCTCAGTGGAGGCCAAGGACACCGACGGCAACGAGGTCACCGTCCGCGCCGGCGCGCCGCTGGCCCCCGAACGCAGCGCCGTCAGCACGGTCCGCACCGCCATGCTCCTGGGCCTGCCGCCGCTGCTGCTGGTCGTCGCCGGGGTGACCTGGCTGGTGACCCGCCGGGCCCTGCGCCCGGTGGAGGGCATCCGGGGCGAGATGGCCGCCATCACGGCGAGCACCGACCTCTCCCGGCGCGTCCCCGAACCCGCGTCCCGGGACGAGGTGGCCCGGCTGGCCCGGACGACCAACGAGACGCTGGCGGCCCTGGAGGCGTCCGTCGAACGCCAGCGCCGCTTCGTCGCGGACGCCTCCCACGAACTGCGCAGCCCCATCGCCAGCCTCCGCACCCAACTGGAGGTGGCCGCCGCCCACCCGGCCCTGCTCGACCTGCCCGGCGCCATCGCCGACACCGTCCGCCTCCAGCGCCTGGCCACCGACCTCCTCCTACTGGCCCGGCTGGACGCGGGCGAACGCCCCGCCGACACCCCTGTGGACCTGGCCGCGCTGACCCGCGAGGAACTGTCCCAACGGACCGGCGACCGGATCACCGTCCGCACCGGCACGCTGGACGGCGGCGCCCACGTCACCGGCTCCCGCCCCCAACTGGGCCGCGTCCTGGGCAACCTCCTGGACAACGCGCAACGGCACGCCACGTCCGAGGTGTCCGTGGAGGTCGTCCGCGAAGCCCGCAGCGCCGTCCTCCGCGTCACGGACGACGGCCCCGGGGTACCGCCTCCGGACCGGGAACGCGTCTTCGAACGCTTCGTCCGCCTGGACGCCGCCCGCACCCGCGACGACGGCGGCGCCGGCCTCGGCCTGGCCATCGCCCGCGACGTCGCCGAACGCCATGGGGGCACGCTGACGCTGCGGGAGGGGCGGCCGACGGTGTTCGAGCTGCGGGTGCCGCTGCGGGACAGGTGAAAGACGCGTTTCACGGCGCAGGCACACGCCCCCACCGGCGATCAGCCGCCGATGCCGCGTGGGGGCGGCTCCCTTCCGAAGGCAGAGAGGAGAGCCGCACCGGGGCAACCCCGCCGCGTACGCACGGCAAGCACCCGCCCAGCGGCCCCCACCGGCGATCAGCCGCCAAACCGACGGAAGGGGACGTCCCGGGGTGCCCCCGCAGCGGACTGGGGCGCGGCGGCCGGTGACCTACATAGCGTCGGGGAAGCGCAACTGCCGCGAGGAGGTACCCCGGGGCGGCCCCGACCCCGTACGAAACAAAAGGCGCACAACCGCCGAACCGCACCCGCGAACAGACCGCGCCCCACACGAAAGCGAAGGCGCACCGACCACCAAGCCGCACCCGCGACAGAGCCGCCCCCGCACATAACGGCAGGCGCCCCCACCCGAGCCCCGCCTCAGCCCTCCGTAACCCCCGCCACCAACTCGTCCGCCGCCGCATACGGATCGATCTCCCCCGCCACGATCCGCTCGGCCAGCACGGACAGCCGCCGATCCCCGCGAAGATCGGCGATCCGCTCGCGCAGCGCCGTCACCGCGATCGTCTCGACCTCCCGCGCCGCCCGCGCCCGGCGGCGCTCGGCCAGCACCCCGCGCTCGTCCATCCACGCCCGGTGCTTCTCCAGCGCCTCCACGACCTCGTCGACGCCTTCGCTGCGCGCCGCCACCGTCTTGACGATCGGGGGCCGCCAGTCGCCGGGAGCGCGCGCCTCGCCGAGGCCCAGCATGTGGTTCAGCTCGCGGGCGGTGGCGTCCGCACCGTCCCGATCCGCCTTGTTGACGACGTAAACGTCACCGATCTCCAGAATGCCCGCCTTCGCGGCCTGGATGCCGTCCCCCATCCCGGGAGCCAGCAGCACCACGCTCGTGTCGGCCTGCGAGGCGATCTCCACCTCGGACTGCCCGACGCCGACCGTTTCGACGAGGATCACGTCGCACCCGGCCGCGTCCAGCACCCGGATCGCCTGCGGCGCGGCCCAGGCCAGTCCGCCCAGGTGGCCGCGGGTGGCCATGGACCGGATGTAGACGCCGGGGTCGGAGGCGTGCTCGCTCATCCGCACCCGGTCACCGAGCAGCGCGCCGCCGGAGAACGGCGAGGACGGGTCCACGGCCAGCACTCCGACTCGCTTGCCGGCCTTCCGGTAGGCGGTGACGAGCGCGGACGTGGAGGTGGACTTGCCCACACCGGGCGAGCCGGTCAGCCCGACCACGTAGGCACCCCCGCTGAGGGGAGCCAGCGCCGCCATCACTTCCCGCAACTGTGGCGCGGCCCCCTCCACCAGCGAGATCAGCCGGGCCACGGCACGCGGCCGGCCCTGCCGTGCCTGCTCCACCAGTGCGGGGACGTCCACCATCGCTGCTCGGCTCCTTCGACTTCCGCTGTTCCGTACGACTTTCCCGCACGGCCTTTCGGTACGGCTTTCCCGGGCGCGGCCTCGGGGAACGAGCCCCGAAAAGCCGCCGGACGCGGGCCGGTCCGCCGCACGCACGGCCCCGGCCCGCCCCGGAACCGCCTACTTCTTCCCCGGCACCCGCACGATCAGCGCGTCACCCTGACCGCCACCCCCGCACAGCGCCGCCGCTCCCACGCCCCCACCACGGCGCTTCAGCTCCAGCGCCAGGTGCAGCACGATCCGCGCACCGGACATGCCGATGGGGTGGCCCAACGCGATGGCCCCGCCGTTGACATTCACCTTTTCCGGCGAAACGCCCAAATCCTTCATTGACTGGACGGCCACCGCGGCGAACGCCTCGTTGATCTCGATCAGGTCCAGATCGGCGACGGTCAGGCCCTCCTTGCCCAGCGCGTGCTCGATGGCGCGCGAGGGCTGGGAGTGCAGCGAGTTGTCCGGACCGGCGACGTTGCCGTGCGCGCCGATCTCCGCGATCCACTCCAGGCCCAGTTCCTCCGCCTTCGCCCGGCTCATCACGACCACGGCCGCGGCACCGTCGGAGATCTGCGAGGACGAACCGGCGGTGATGGTGCCGTCCTTGCTGAACGCCGGACGCAGCTTGGCCAGGGACTCGGTCGTGGTCTCACCCCGGATGCCCTCGTCCTTGTTGAAGAGGACCGGGTCGCCCTTGCGCTGCGGAATCTCGACGGGGGTGATCTCCGCGTCGAACAGGCCGTTCTTCTGGGCCGCGGCGGCCCGCTGGTGGGAGCGCGCGGCCACCTCGTCCTGCTCGGCGCGGCCGATGCCGAGGCGGGTGTTGTGCTTCTCGGTGGACTCGCCCATGGCGACGTTCTCGTAGGCGTCGGTGAGGCCGTCGTGGGCCATCGAGTCCAGCAGCTCCACCGCGCCGTACTTGTAGCCGTCGCGGGACTTGGGCAGCAGGTGGGGCGCGTTGGTCATGGACTCCTGGCCGCCGGCGACCACGATGTCGAACTCGCCGGCCCGGATGAGCTGGTCGGCCAGCGCGATGGCGTCGAGGCCGGAGAGGCAGACCTTGTTGACGGTGAGCGCCGGGACGGACATCGGGATGCCCGCCTTGACCGCGGCCTGGCGCGCGGGGATCTGGCCCGCGCCGGCCTGCAGCACCTGACCCATGATCACGTACTGCACCTGGTCACCGCCGATGCCCGCCCGGTCGAGCGCGGCCTTGATGGCGATGCCGCCCAGCTCGGCACCGGAGAAGGTCCGCAGGGACCCCAGGAGCCGCCCCATGGGGGTCCGGGCGCCGGCGACGATCACAGAGGTGGTGCCGGTCGAACCGTTCGTCGGAGACATAGGTGCGGCCCTTCCTGTGCAGGGAAGTTAACGAGGGTTACCGTCAATGTACTGAGCGGTACCCGCGCGGTCACCGGCCCGTGGGTGTGATCGCGCGCACGTTGCGTAACCATGTGTACGGGCGGTGCACTGGAGCCATGCTGACGCGAATCGACCACATCGGGATCGCCTGCCGTGACCTCGACACGACCGTCGAGTTCTACCGCGCGACCTACGGCTTCGAGGTCTTCCACACCGAGGTCAACGAGGAACAGGGCGTCCGCGAGGCCATGCTGCGGATCAACGGGACCGACGACGGCGGCGCCTCCTACCTGCAGCTCCTCCAGCCGATCCGGGAGGACTCCCCCGTCGGCAAGTGGCTCGCCAAGAACGGCGAGGGCGTCCACCACATCGCCTTCGGGACCGCCGACGTCGACGCCGACTCGGAGGCCATCCGCGACACGGGCGTACGGGTCCTGTACGACCAGCCGCGCAAGGGGTCGATGGGGTCCCGGATCACCTTCCTGCACCCCAAGGACTGCCACGGCGTCCTGACGGAACTCGTCACCGCCGCGCCCCACAAGGGCACCGGCACCTCGCCCCACGAGGGCACCGCCACTCCGCCCCACTAGGGCCCGGCACCCCTCCCCATGAGGGCCCGCCGCCCCGCCCGCGGACGGCGACACCCCTCATACAGGCACGCAGCACTGACCTTCGAGTTCCCCGGCCGGTAGAGTGCAGCTTCGGCCGGGGTACGGGTTGGGGCCCGTCCCATGCTCTGCCGATGATCTGACACCATTTCTTCGGAAGGGTCGGTTCCAGTGCGCGTCCGCCACCACCACAACGGGGCGCACACGAGCAGGACGGAGCCGGCCGCCACCATGACCAGGGGACGGATGGGACCGCGCAGTGCGGGGCAACGACCGCTACGAGGCTGACGACCACCTCTCGCAGTTCGAGGCCGAGATGGAGCGGCTGAAGAAGG
Source organism: Streptomyces sp. NPDC003077 (assembly GCF_040611095.1). NCBI lineage: Bacteria > Bacillati > Actinomycetota > Actinomycetes > Kitasatosporales > Streptomycetaceae > Streptomyces > Streptomyces sp. NPDC003077. The sequence continues at coordinate 119,878 of NZ_JBEXNM010000011.1, forward strand.
AGCGGGAGAAGGCCGTCCAGCACGCCGACGACCTCGGCTACCAGGTGGAGGTGCTGCGCGCCAAGCTGCACGAGGCGCGCCGCAACCTCGCCGCCCGTCCTGCCTACGACAACGTCAGTCATCAGGCCGAGCAGCTGCTGCGCAACGCGCAGATCCAGGCGGACCAGCTCCGCGCGGACGCCGAGCGCGAGCTGCGCGAGGCGCGTGCCCAGACGCAGCGCCTCCTCCAGGAGCAGGCCGAGCGCCAGGCCCGGCTGGAGGCCGAGCTGCACGCCGAGGCGGTGGCCCGGCGCCAGCGTCTGGACGAGGAGCTGAACGAGCGCCGGCAGACCGTCGAGTCGCACGTCAACGAGAACGTCGCGTGGGCCGAGCAGCTGCGCGCCCGTACCGAGGCGCAGGCCCGCCGGCTGGTGGACGAGTCCCGCGCGGAGGCCGAGCAGGCGCTGTCCGCCGCGCGCGCCGAGGCGCACCGGATGGTGGAGCAGGCGCGGCAGCGGCTCGCGGGCGAGGCCGAGCAGGCCCGCGCCGAAGCCGAAGCGATTTTGCGGCGTGCCCGTACGGACGCCGAGCGACTGCTGACCGCCGCGTCCACCCAGGCCCAGGAGGCCACCGACCAGGCGGAGCTGCTGCGCGCCGGGGCCGGCGACGAGGCGGAGGCGGCGCGCCGCCAGGCCGCCGAGCTGACCCAGGCCGCCCAAGCGCGCGTCCAGGAGGCGGACGCCGCGCTGCGGGAGGCGCGGGCCGAGGCCGAGAAGCTGGTCCGGGAGGCGCGGGAGACCGCCGCCAAGCGGCTGTCGGCCGCCGAGACGGAGAACGAGCAGCGCACCCGTACGGCCAAGGCGGAGATCGCCCGGCTGGTCGGCGAGGCCACCAAGGAGGCCGAGGCGCTGCGCGCGGAGGCCGAGCAGCTGCGCGCGGACGCCCGCGCGGAGGCGGAGCGGGTGGTCGCCGAGGCGACGGAGGCCGCGCGCGCCAAGGCCGCCGAGGACTCCGCGGCCCAGCTCGCCAAGGCGGCGCGGACGGCCGAGGAGGTGCTGTCCAAGGCGTCGGAGAACGCCAAGGCCACCGTCAAGGCCGCCACCGAGGAGGCCGAGCGGCTGCGCCGGGAGGCGGAGGCCGAGGCGGACCGGCTGCGGGCCGAGGCGCACGACACCGCCGAGGAGCTCAAGGGCGCCGCCAAGGACGACACCAAGGAGTACCGCGCCAAGACCGTCGAGCTCCAGGAGGAGGCCCGCCGGCTGCGCGGCGAGGCCGAGCAGCTGCGCTCCGAGGCGGTCGAGGAGGGCGAGCGGATCCGCACCGAGGCGCGCCGCGACGCCGTCCGGCAGATCGAGGAGGCCGCCCGCACGGCCGAGGAGCTGCTGACGAAGGCCAAGTCCGACGCCGAGGAGACGCGCTCGGGCGCGGCGGCGGAGGGCGAGCGGGTGCGCACCGAGGCCGCCGAGCGCGCGGCGGCGCTGCGCGAGCAGGCCGAGGAGGCGCTGGAGCGCGCCCGTACGGAGGCCGAGGAGCTGCGCCGCGAGGCCGAGGAGGCGGCGGACGCGACCCGCACGGAGGCCGAGGAGGCCGCCCGGCGGCTGCGCGAGCAGGCCGAGGAGGCCGCCGAGCAGCGGCGCGTCAAGGCCGAGGAGGAGCTGGACCGGCGGCACGCGGAGGCCGCGGAGAAGGTCACCGCCGCCGAGGAGGCGCTGCGCGAGGCGCGCGAGACGGCCGAGCGGCTGCGCCGCGAGGCCCAGGAGGAGACCGCGCGCCTGAAGGCCGAGTCCGCCGAGCGGCTGCGCGCGCTGCGGCAGGAGGCCGAGGAGGAGGCCGAACGGCTGCGCGCCGAGGCCGCCGAGGAGGCGGGCGCCACCCGTGCCGAGGGCGAGTCGGCCGCCGGGCGGCTGCGCGCCGAGGCCGCGGCCGAGGCGGAGCGGGTCCGGGCCGAGGCCCAGGAGACCGCCGACCGGCTGCGCGCGGAGGCCGCCGCCGCCGCGGAGCGCACCGCCACGGAGGCCGCCGAGGCGCTGGCAGCCGCCCAGGAGGAGGCGGCCCGCCGCCGCCGGGAGGCCGAGCAGCTGCTCGGCGAGGCCCGCGAGGAGGCCGACCAGGAGCGCACCGCCGCGCGCGAGCAGAGCGAGGAGTTGCTGGCCGCCGCCCGGACGCGGGTGAGCGAGGCGCAGGCCGAGGCACGGCACCTGGTGGAGGAGGCCGACCGGCGCGCCTCCGAGGTCGTCGAGGCGGCCGAGCAGACCGCGCAGCAGGTGCGGGACGCGGTCGCCGGGCTGCACGAGCAGGCCGAGGAGGAGATCGCGGGGCTGCGTTCGGCCGCCGAGCACGCCGCCGAGCGGACGAAGTCCGAGGCCCAGGAGGAGGCGGACCGGGTCCGCGCCGACGCGCACGCGGAGCGGGAGCGGGCCGGCGAGGACGCCTCCCGCATCCGCCGCGAGGCCCAGGAGGCGGCCGACGCCGCCAAGGAGCTGGCCGAGCGCACGGTCGCGGAGGCGCTGGCGGAGGCCGAGCGGCTGCGCGAGGAGGCCGGCGGGACGCTGGACGAGGCGCGCGAGTCCGCGAACAAGACGCGCACCGACGCCGCCGAGCAGGCCGACCGGCTGGTCGCGGAGGCGAGTGCGCAGGCCGAGAAGCTGGTCGCGGACGCCACCGCGCGGGCCCAGCAGCTCCGTACGGACGCGTCCGACTCGCTGGCCGCCGCCGAGCAGGACGCCGCCCGTGCCCGCGCCGAGGCGCGCGAGGACGCGAACCGGATGCGCGCGGAGGCCGCCGAGCAGACCGAGCGGGTGCTCGCGGAGGCCCGTGCGGAGGCGGAGCGGATCGTCACCGAGGCCGCCGAGCTGACCTCGTCCGCGCAGGACGACGCCGACCGGGTGGTCGCGGAGGCGCGGGAGGCCGCCGCGACGCTGCGGTCCGAGGGCGAGCGGGAGGCCGCCCGGCTGGTCGCCGAGGCGACCGAGAAGGCCGAGGAGCTGCGGGCCGAGGCCGCGGAGGTGCTGCGCGCCGCCCGCGAGGAGGCCGACCGGACCGCCGACGAGGCGCGCGAGGCCGCGAACAAGACCCGCACCGACGCCGCAGAGCAGGCCGATCAGCTGATCTCGGAGGCCGCCTCCGAGGCCGAGAAGCTGCGCGCGGAGGCCGCCGAGGCCACCGCGACCGCCGAGCGGGACGCGGACCGCACCCGCGCCGAGGCCCGCGAGCAGGCGGACCGCACCCTCGCCGAGGCCACCGCCGACGCCGACCGGATGCGCGCGGAGGCCGCGGAGACGGTCGCCTCCGCGCAGGAGCACGCGACGCGGACCCGCGCGCAGTCGGCCAAGATCAAGGAAGACGCGGAGGCCGAGGCCGAGCGGCTGCGCGCGGACGCGCGGGCGGAGGCCGAGCGCACCGTCGACGACGCGCGCGAGGCCGCGGCCAAGCGGCGCGCGGACGCCGCCGAGCAGGCCGACCAGTTGATCACCAAGGCCCGGGAGGAGGCGCTGCGCACCGCCGCGGCGGCCGAGGAGCAGGCCGACACGATGGTCGGCGTGGCCCGTCAGGAGGCCGAGCGGATCGTCACCGAGGCGACCGCCCAGGGCAACGCGACCGTCGAGAAGGCGCGCGCGGACGCCGACCGGCTGCTGAGCGAGGCGCGCGGGGACGCCACGGCGGTGCGCGAGCGCGCCGAGGAGCTGCGCACCCGGGTCGAGTCCGAGGTGGAGGAGCTGCACGACCGGGCCCGCCGGGAGTCGTCCGAGGCGATGAAGAACGCCGGCGAACGGGTCGACAAGCTCATCGCGCAGGCCACCGCCCAGCAGCAGGAGGCCGAGGAGAAGGCCGAGCGGCTGCTGAGCGAGGCCAGCGGCGAGGCGAGCAAGGTCCGCATCGCGGCCGTGAAGAAGGCCGAGGGCCTGCTCAAGGAGGCCGAGCAGAAGAAGGCCGCCGCCGTCCGGGACGCCGAGCGCATCCGCGCCGAGGCGGAGGCCGAGGCCCGCCGGATGGTCGAGGAGGGCAAGCGCGAGCTGGAGGTGCTGGCCCGGCGCCGCAAGGACATCAATGCGGAGATCTCCCGTGTCCAGGACGTGCTGGAGGCGTTGGAGTCTTTTGAGGCCCCGGCCGCGTCCGGTGCCAAGGACGGGGGAGTCAAGGCAGGGGCGGGCGCCGGAGCGCCGCGCTCGGGCGGCAAGCAGTCCGATAATCAGCCACTCAAATGAGGGGACATTCTTCAAGTACACAAAGCATTGACTCGATGACCTTGCGCCTGGGCCCCTAGGATTTCACCCATCACCTCACCGGTCTCTTTCGACAGGAACCCCATGAGCGACACATCCTCCCCCTTCGGCTTCGAGCTCGTGCGGCGTGGTTATGACCGCGGTCAGGTGGACGACCGCATTACCAAGCTCGTCGCCGACCGCGACAGTGCGCTGGCCCGCATCACTTCACTGGAGAAGCGGATCGAGGAACTGCACCTCGAAACGCAGAACGCGCAGGCCCAGATCAATGACGCCGAGCCCTCGTACGCGGGGCTCGGCGCTCGTGTGGAGAAGATCCTCCGGCTGGCCGAGGAGGAGGCCAAGGACCTGCGCGAAGAGGCCCGCCGGGCCGCGGAACAGCACCGCGAGCTCGCCGAGTCGGCCGCCCAGCAGGTCCGGGACGACGCCGAGCAGTACGCGGCGGAGCGCAAGGCCAAGGCCGAGGACGAGGGCGCCCGGATCATCGACAAGGCCCAGGCCGACTCCGCCGCGCTGCGCGCCGAGGCGCAGAAGGACGCCCAGTCCAAGCAGGAAGAGGCGCAGGCCCAGTACGAGGACATGCGCGCCAAGGCCGCGCAGGCCGCCGCCGACTTCGAGACCAACCTCGCCAAGCGCCGCGAGCAGTCCGAGCGCGACCTCGCCTCCCGTCAGGCCAAGGCCGAAAAGCGCCTGGCGGAGATCGAGCACCGCGCCGAGCAGCTCCGCCTGGAGGCCGAGAAGCTGCGTACGGACGCCGAGCGCCGGGCCCGCCAGACGGTGGAGACCGCGCAGCGGCAGGCCGAGGACATCGTCGCGGACGCCAACGCCAAGGCCGACCGGATCCGCAGCGAGTCCGAGCGCGAGCTGGCGGCGCTGACCAACCGCCGCGACTCCATCAACGCCCAGCTCACCAACGTCCGCGAGATGCTGGCCACGCTGACCGGCGCGGCGGTGGCCGCGGCCGGCGCCCCGGACGACGAGCCCATGTCGCGCGGCGTCCCGGCCCAGCAGACCCGCTGACGGCCCGCCTGTCCGTCGACCGCCGCCGATCGCTCGTCGTCGGCCCACCGACCGCTCGGCAGTCCCGTTGACCGGCCGCCTTCGGCTCGTGCTCCGGTGCGACCGCGGCGGGGCCTGACGCAACGGTTCTCCTCGTCCGCCCACCTCGTTCGCACGGGGGTGGGCGGACGGTCGTGTGCGGGGGTGCTGTCGCGGAGGGGCGGGCGCGCGATTATTCCTTGATCGTTTTTAATTTCTTGATCATTTCACCGCTTGCCCGGTCGCCGATTATCGGCCGGCCGTCGCCGATCTTCGGTTAATGATCATTACGCGGTCCTCCACCCCCGGGTGATTTTCCTTGATCGATTACCGGGTTCTCCGCCGCCGATCGCGCCGTCAGCCGAAACGCTCCCACCACCGCTTCCGCTTTCCCGCCCGTTTTCCACGCGGAAGCTTTCGAGTGGCAGCCCCTCTGCGGCGCGCTTAGCGTGCAAACGTGATCGAAGTTGTCGGGCTGACCAAGCGGTACGGCGAGAAGACCGCCGTGGACCAGCTCACCTTCGCCGTACGGCCCGGAATGATCACGGGCTTCCTCGGGCCGAACGGTGCCGGGAAGTCCACGACCATGCGGATGATGCTCGACCTGGACAACCCGACGGCGGGCACCGTCCGCATCGACGGCCGCCACTACCGGCAGCTGCACAACCCGCTCACCTCCATCGGCGCCCTGCTCGACGCCAAGGCCACGCACGGCGGGCGCAGCGCGTACCACCACCTGCTGTGCCTGGCGCAGAGCAACGGCATCCCGCGGCGCCGGGTGGACGAGGTGCTGGAGACGGTCGGACTCACCTCCGTCGCCAAGAAGCGGTCCAAAGGGTTCTCGCTGGGCATGGGGCAGCGGCTGGGCATCGCGGCGGCGCTGCTCGGCGATCCGGTGATCCTCATGTTCGACGAGCCGGTCAACGGGCTGGACCCGGAGGGCATCCACTGGATCCGCACGCTGATGAAGTCGCTCGCCGCCCAGGGTCGTACGGTGTTCGTCTCGTCCCACTTGATGAGCGAAATGGCGCTCACCGCCGACCATTTGGTGGTCATCGGACGCGGGAAGCTGCTCGCGGACACGTCGATGTCCGACTTCATCCGGGACAACTCGCGGTCGTACGTCCGGATGCGCTCGCCCGAGGTGGAGCGGCTGCGGGACGTGCTGCACGAGGCGGGGATCACGGCGGTGACCGTCGGAAACGGGGCACTGGAGATCGACGGGGTGGAGGCGGCGCGGCTGGGCGAGCTGGCCGCGCGGCAGGGGCTGGTGCTGCACGAGCTGAGCCCACAGCAGGCGTCACTGGAGGAGGCGTTCATGCGGCTCACGGCGGGTTCGGTGGAGTACCACGCGCACGCGGAGGCGGAGGGGGCGACCGGAGCGGCGCCGCCGCCCGGGGGCGCGCCGCCGCCGGAGGCCGGCTGGGGCGCCGACTGGCGGCGGAAGAAGGGGGCCTGACATGCCGGTGGTCTCCCAGGTGCTGCGGTCGGAGTGGACGAAGATCAGGTCGGTGCGCTCCACGGTGTGGACGCTGGCCGCGGCGGTGCTGGTCACCGTGGTGGTGGGGATGCTGATCTGCCTGCTGATGAACAAGGAGTTCGATGATCTGACCGGTTCCGACCGGATCACCTTCGACCCCACCGGCACGAGCTTCGCGGGCATGGGGCTGGGACAGCTCGCGCTGATCGTCTTCGGCGTGCTGGTGGTCTCCAGCGAGTACAGCACCGGCATGATCCGGACATCCCTGGCCGCCGTCCCCCAGCGCGGGACGTTCCTCTTCGGAAAGATCGCGGTCGCCGCCGTGCTCGCCCTCGTCGTCGGCCTGATCACCGCCTTCCTCGCGTTCTTCGCGGGGCAGGCCGCACTCGGGGGCCACCGGGCCGCGCTCGGCGACCCGAACGTGCTGCGGGCGGTCCTCGGTGCGGCGCTCTACATGGCGCTCATCACGGTCTTCTCCATGGGAGTGGCTGCCGTGCTGCGCGGGCCGATGCTGTCGCTGGGCGTCCTGATGCCGTTCTTCTTCCTCGTCTCCACCATCCTCAGCAGCGTCTCGGCCACCCGGAAGATCGGCCGCTACCTGCCGGACCAGGCGGGCCAGCGGATCATGCGGACGGTGCCCGATCCGGGCGACGGCACGCCGTACGGGCCCTGGGGCGGGCTGGGGATCATGCTGGCCTGGACGGCGGCGGCGGTGCTGTGCGGGTACGTGCTGCTCAAGAAGCGGGACGCCTGAGCGGCGGGCCGGCACTCACGAACGGCCCGACCGGCGGCGATCGGGCCGCTCCCGTACGGCCGGTACGGCGGCGATCGGCTCACCTCCACGCGACCGGTACGGCGGCGATCGGACCGCTCCCGTACGGCCCGCCCGCCGGTGATCGGACCGCGCACAAACGGTCGCCGTAGCGCCGCGGCGGGCCGGTGCCCGTCTTTCGGCCACGTTCGTTTTTGACGGGAACCGTCAATGTCTCGATAGCCTCTCCACTCCTACGGGGGTAACGAGCACGGGGGTACGAGCGCACTCTGCCCCGCGTCAGCACGAGGGGCGGAGAATGATCGAGGCAGTCGGCCTGACGAAGCGCTATGGCGCCAAGACGGCCGTGTACAACCTGTCGTTCCAGGTGCGGCCGGGAACCGTCACCGGCTTCCTGGGCCCCAACGGCTCCGGGAAGTCCACCACCATGCGGATGATCCTGGGCCTGGACACGCCCACGGCGGGGCACGTCACCGTCGGCGGCCACCCCTTCCGGCGGCTGCCCAACGCGCCGCGCCAGGTGGGCGCCCTGCTCGACGCCAAGGCCGTGCACGGCGGCCGGAGCGCGCGGGCGCACCTGCTCTCCCTGGCCCAGCTCTCCGGCATCCCGGCCCGCCGGGTGGACGAGGTGCTGGGCGTGGTCGGCCTCCAGGAAGTGGCCCGGCGGCGCTCGGGCGGGTTCTCGCTGGGCATGGGGCAGCGGCTGGGCATCGCCGCGGCGCTGCTCGGCGACCCGCAGGTGCTGCTCTTCGACGAGCCGGTCAACGGCCTGGACCCGGAGGGCATCCTGTGGGTCCGCAACCTGATGAAGCAGCTCGCGTCCGAGGGCCGCACGGTCTTCGTCTCCTCACACCTGATGAGCGAGATGGCCCTCACGGCGGAGCACCTGATCGTCATCGGGCGCGGCCAGCTCCTGGCGGACATGTCCGTCAAGGACTTCATCGCCGCCAACTCCGCCGGATTCGCCCGCGTCCGCACGCCGGAGACCGAGCCCGCCCAGCGCGAGAAGCTGACGGCGGCGCTCACCGAGGCGGGCGCGCAGGTGACGCCGGAGCCGGACGGGGCGCTGCGGGTGACGGGGCTGCCGCTGCCGCGGATCAGCGACCTCGCGCACGGCGCGGACGTCCGCCTGTGGGAACTGTCCCCGCACCAGGCGTCCCTGGAAGAGGCGTACATGCGGATGACGCAGGGCGCCGTGGACTACCGCTCCACGGCCGACCAGCGCGCGGGCCTGATGGAGGTGCAGGGCGCCCCGGGGCCCGCGCTCCAGCCGCCGGGGTACGGGGCTCCCGGGTACGGGCAGCCGATGCCCCCGGCCGCGCGGCACCCGTTCCCGTCGGCCCCGCCCGTCCCCGGCCAGGGCCACCCGCCCCAGAACCCGTACGGGACTCCGGCCGAGAACCCGTACGGGGCTCCCGCAGGGTACGGGCCGCCGGCCGCCGCGCCCCTGCCGCCCGCCGCCCCCGCCGAACCGACCACGCCCCACCACGAGGACGCCCGATGACCAGCCCCCAGCAGCCGCGGCCCGAGCCGCGCGACGCCGCTGCCCCGGCCGCCCCCTCGGCCGGGCCGATGCCGCCCGCCGGGGCGCCCCTCCCCCCGTCGCAGCCGCCCACCGCCGGTCAGGGGCCCGCGGTGCCGCCGGCCCGCGAGCCGGGCACGATGCTGCTCCAGGGGCAGGCTCAGTCGGCGAACCAGCCGCCCGCCGACGCCGGCACGATGTTCCTCCAGGCCCCGGCTGCCCAGCCCCAGCCCCAGTCTCCGGCCCCGCCGCACGCCCCGGCCCCGCAGCAGAATCCGGCCCCGCCGCACCCCTCCCCCGCGAACGCCGGCCACCACCAGCACCCCGCGACCGCACCGGCGCAGAACTGGCAGGCCGGTTACGTCTCCCCCATCCCCGTCCGGCCCGCGCACCTCGGCCACGCCCTCGCCTCCGAGTGGACGAAGATCAAGTCGGTGCGCTCCACGATGTGGACGCTGGGCGTGATGGTCCTGATCACCGTCGGCATCGGCATGATGACGTCGCTGGTGGCGAGCAGCGTCAACATGGACCCGCTGCTGGCCCCCGGGTTCGTCGGTGTCCTTCTGGGCAGCCTGTGCGTCATCACGCTCGGCATCCTGTCGATCTCGTCCGAGTACGGCACCGGCATGATCCGGACGACGCTGACGGCCTGCCCCAGCCGCGCCCGCGTGCTGACCGCCAAGGCGATCGTCTTCTTCCTGCTCGCGTTCGTCATCACGACGATCGCCACCACGCTCGTCGCCTTCTTGAACCGCGCGGTGCTCAGCGGCCCGGACCCGACGTTCGACCAGTGGGTGCGCGCCACCCTGGGCGCCGGTCTGTACGTCGCGCTGCTGGGCCTGCTGGCGATGTCCGTCGGCGCGCTGCTGCGTCACTCCGCGGGCGCGATCAGCCTCATGATGGGCCTCGTGCTGCTGCCGATGCTGCTCGCGCTCTTCCTCCAGGGCGGCGAGTTCACGCAGAAGATCGGCCAGGCGCTCATCGAGTACTCCGTGCCGAGCGCCATGGCGGCCCTGTACGACATCCCGTTCCTGGAGACGGGCCCGAGCGGCTGGCAGCCGGTGGTGATCCTCGCCGGTGTGACCGCCGTCGTCCTCGGTGGCGCGTACGTGGCCCTGCAGCGCCGGGACGTGTGAGGCACGGGTGACGCGCAGGTGAACGCGCCCCGAGTGACCCCTACGCAGGAACGCGCTCAGTAACGAGGCGCGTTACGGGACCGCTGGAGCCGCGCGCTCCGGCGGTCCCGCGCGTTCCAGCACGCCGTGTGCCAGTGCCGGCGGTCGTCCACGTCCCCCATCCGCGGCCACGCGACCACGTGCGGCACCCCCGGCGGGATCTCCTGGTCGCATCCGGGGCAGCGGTAGTGCTTGGCCGCGCCGCCGCCCCCCAGGTGCCGTACCACCCAGTCCTCGCCGCGCCACTCCTCCGTACGCTCCAGTCCGTAGCGGTCCCCTGCTGAGCGGTCGGTCGACTTTTCACCGCCGCGTGGACGGTTTCTGCGCGGGGACACGGGGCACCTCGGGATATCGGCGGGGTCACGAACGGTCGCCAGCCTACGCGGCGGCTCCCGAAGGGACCGGCTTCTACCGCAATCCTGGGATCATCGGGAAACTGCGGGGCAAGCCGTGCCTTTGGCACGTGTCAAACGTTGTTGCGTGTTGGGGGGAGATCGCGTCGGCTGCGAGGAGGCAGAAGAGCGATGCGCGTAGGGGCATTCATCCTGGCCGCCCAATTCCCGGGCCAGGGACAGGGGGAGGCGCTGCACCGGGCGGTCCGGTCCGCGGAGGTCGCGGAGGAAGCCGGACTGGACGCGGTGTGGCTGGCGGAACACCACTTCGTCCCGTACGGCGTCTGCCCGTCGGCGACGACACTCGCCGCGCTCCTGCTCGGGCGCACGCGGCGGATCGGGGTCGGCACGGCCGTCAGCGTGCTGCCGACCCAGCACCCGGTCACGCTCGGCGAACAGGCCGCGCTGCTGCACCTGCTGTCCGGCGGCCGGTTCACGCTCGGCGTCGGCCGCGGCGGGCCGTGGGTGGACCTGGAGGTCTTCGGCTCCGGCCTGGCGGCGTACGAACGGGACTTCCCCGAGTCGCTGGACCTGCTGCTGCGCTGGCTGCGCGAGCCGCGCGTGGGGGCGCGGGGCAGCCGGTTCTCCTTCCGGGAGGTGCCCGTCGTACCGCGCCCGGACGAGGCGCTGGCCGGGGACGACGGCCCGCCGGTGGTGCTGGCCTGCACCTCGCCGGCGTCCGTGCGGCTGGCCGGCGAGCGCGGGCTGGCCATGCTGCTGGGCATGCACTGCGGCGCCGACGACAAGGCCGAGATGGTGGCGCTGTGGCGCAGTTCCGCGCTGGCGGCGGGGCACGACCCGACCCGGGTCGCGGCGGCCGGCCACATCTCGGCGGGCGTCGTCCAGGTCGCCGACGCCGGACCGGACGCGACGGAGACGCTCACCAAGGCGATGCCCGGCTGGCTGCGGCGCGGCCTGGCGGCGCACGTGACGGTCGACGGGCGCGAGCGCGCGATGCGCGACCCGGTGGCCTACACGGAGATGCTGTGCGGGCTGCACCCGGTCGGCACGCCCCGGCTGTGCGCGGACCGGCTCGCGGCCCTGGCCGAGCGGACCGGCATCACGCGCTTCGCGCTGCTCGTCGAGGGCTCGGGCGATCTGGCGGCCACCGAGGAGAACGTCCGGCGGCTGGGCGCCGAGGTGCTGCCCCAGCTCGTCTGACGCGTCCGGGCCCGGCGCGTCTCACGCCCACGCGTCCGGTACGCGCGCCCTCCACCGGCTCGTCCGGTCCGTGCCGGTCCGTCCGTGCCCGCGGCACGTCGGCGAAGGGCCGTCCGCGTCCGCACCACGTCGAAGGGCCGACCGCGTCCGCCACACGTCGAAGGGCCGCCCGGACGGACGTCCGTGCGGCCCTGTTGGGCTGCCGTCGGTGCACTCACACCGGAGGGGTGCACACCCGCGTGCGCGGCGGCAGCGACTCCGGTCAGCAGTCACGCAGTTCGGGCGACTGGTTCAGCAACTGTCCGCGGACAGAGGTGAACGCGGCCAGCCGGTCGTCCGCCGCCGGGTCGAGCGGGAACACCGCGACCCGGTGGCAGTTCTGGAAGGCGAGACGCACGCCGAAGTGGCGCTGCAGCGACCCGCGTATCGCGTCACTCGCCAGCGCGCGCAGGAGCTGACCGCGCGCCTGCTCGTCCGGTGGCGGCGTCTGGTTGTCGGCGATCTGGCCGCCGTCCACCGTCAGCCGGGCCACCAGGGAGCTGATCATCTCCCACGCGTAGGGCAGGGACATCCGGACGCAGTCGACAAATTCCGCTTCGTCGACCTCGCCTCGCTCGGCCTGTTCGAGGAGGGCCGGTGAGACGTCGAGCGACATGAGGTTCTCCTCTCGCGGCCCCGCCGGGACGGGGCCTTAAGGATCAGGTCGGGGGACCGCAACGGAGCGTGTCCGCATCGCGACCCCTCGCTTCCACGGTATTGCTCGCGTCCGGCACGCACCAGGAGTGCGAGCGGGGTCGAATCGCGTCCGCGCGCCCCGGTCGAGTAGCGTGGCGCACCATGCGTCTCGTCATCGCCCGTTGCTCCGTCGACTACGCGGGCCGGCTCACCGCCCACCTCCCGTCGGCCCTGCGCCTCATCCTCGTGAAGGCGGACGGCTCCGTGTCCATCCACGCGGACGACCGTGCCTACAAGCCCCTCAACTGGATGTCCCCGCCGTGCACCCTCAAGGAGGGGGACGGCGTCTGGACGGTGGAGAACAAGGGCGGCGAGAAGCTGATCATCACCTTGGAAGAGGTGGTGCACGACTCCACCCACGAGCTCGGTGTGGACCCCGGGCTGATCAAGGACGGCGTGGAGGCGCACCTCCAGGAACTGCTCGCCGACCGGATCGAGACCCTGGGCGAGGGCTACTCCCTGATCCGGCGCGAGTACCCGACGGCCATCGGCCCGGTGGACATCCTGTGCCGGGACGCGGACGGCGGCACCGTCGCCGTCGAGATCAAGCGCCGCGGCGAGATCGACGGCGTGGAACAGCTCACCCGCTACCTCGAACTCCTCAACCGCGACCCGCTGCTGGCCCCGGTCAAGGGCGTCTTCGCCGCCCAGGAGATCAAGCCCCAGGCGCGCGTCCTGGCCACCGACCGCGGCATCGGCTGCGTCGTCCTGGACTACGACGCGCTGCGCGGCATCGAGGACGACAAGCTGCGGCTGTTCTGAGGGCGGACGGGGGCGGGGGCGGTCGGGCGTTTCGGGGGCTCGGGCCGCTCCTTCGGCCGCTCTTTCGGCTGCTCCAGGCGTTTGATCGTTTCGGCCGCTCCAGGTGTCTTGATCGTTTCGGCCGCTTCGGCCGGGCAAGCCGACGAGGGCCCGCGCGTGACGCTCACGCGCGGGCCCTCCTGCGTACGTGTCAGGCGTGCGTACGTGTCAGGCGTAGGTCGCCGACGGCCCCCGGGACATCGAGGCGCTGGCGGAGGCGGACCCCGGCGTCGTCGACATGGACGCCGAGGCGGTGCCCGACGCCGAGCCCACCGGGGAGCTCGGCACCGAGCCGCTGGCCGTCTGCGACGGGCCTTCCGTGGTCGGCCGCTGCGTGGGCTGGGTCGGCGGGGTGGTGGGTTCCTCGGTGGTCGGCGGGTTCGTGGGCGTCGTCGGGTCCTCGGTGGGCTCCGTCGGACGGCCGGTCGGCGGGTTCGGGTGCGTCGGGTTGCCGGTCGGCCGGCCCGTCGGCGACTCGGGGCCGGTGGGCTCGTTCGTCGGCTCCTCCCCCGTCCCGGTCGTGCCGCCGGGGCTCGGTGAGCCGCTGCTGCCCGGGGAGCCGGGACGGGCGCTGCCCGTCGCCCCCGGTGAGGAGGACGCGGCTCCGGCGCCGCCGGGCCGGCCCTGGCTCACGCCGGGGCCGGCGCCCGGCTGCTGACTGCCGCCGCCGGTGCCCGGCTGGTCGGCGTTCAGGCCGTCGCCGTCCTTGTCCTTCTCCGCGGAGTGCTCGGTCTTGACGCGGTTGCCGCCGTCGTCCTTGTCCGAGCCGGAGGTGAGGCCCAGTGTGACGACGGTGCCCAGCACCGCGACCAGCAGCGCCCCGGCCCCGGCCGCGACCAGGTTGCGCCGGGCGCCGCCCAGCAGGAGGCGCTTGCCGCCGGCGCTCCCCGTGCCCCCGGCGCCCGCCTTCGCGGCGGCTCCGGCGGCCGGTACGACGACCTTCGGGGTGACCACCGTGGCGGCCGAGTCGTCCACGGCCCGCATGGTCGGCGAGGCCGCCGACGCGGTCGGCGCGGCGGACGCGAGGCCGCCGGTCACCCCGCCGGGCGGCGAGGCCGACTCCTCCGTACGCGCGTCCGGGACCTCCTCGCCGGCCACCGGGATCGGCGGGGGCAGCGTGCCGGAACGGTCCGCCACCAGGGCCAGCGCCCGTCGCCCGGCGACCGCACCGCGCCGGTCGGACAGCACGCCGCGCAGCCCGATGGACGCCTCCAGCTCGGCCCGCGCGCGGTCCAGGTTGCCGCTGCACAGCGCGAGAACGCCCAGCTCGTGGTGGAAGTACGCCTCCTCGGCGACCTCCCCGGCGAGCCGGGCCGCCTCCTGGCCGTGCCGCAGGACGCGCTCCCAGGCGCTCCAGTGCAGCGCCGCCGCGAAGGCGGGCGCGGCGGTGCGGACGAGCAGCACGGCGGCGCTGGCGTGGCCGTTCTCGCGGCTCCCCGTGAGCACGGCGGTGGCGGCGAGGATGGCGTCCGCCTCCGTGGCGGCGCGCTCCGGCGTGACGGAGGGGTGCCCGGCCCACCAGGCGTAGTGCTGGGCGGCGGAGTGCGCCCGGTCGGCCGCGCCCTCGCCGTAACCGGCGGTCTCCAGCTGCTCCCGGACGGTCGTCGCGAGCCGGTAGTGGCACCCGGCGGGGCTGATCAGGCCGCATCCCAGCAGGTCGCCGAGCGCCGCGTCGGCGTGGGTGTCCTGGACCAGCGCGGGCAGGTGGGCCTGGTGCGGCACCTCGCCGCCGAGCGCCACCGCGAACCGCAGCGTCTCGCGCGCGGACTCGCTCAGCCGGGAGGCGAGCAGCGCGGCGGGCGAGGCTGCCTCGGCGATGGCGGGCAGCGGGATCTCGGGGGCGTCGCCGCCCTCACCGCCCTGGTCGCTCTTGTCGGTCCGGCTGCCGCTCCGGCCGTCGGTCTGGCCGTCGGTCTCCGGCGCGTCGTAGGGCTGTTCGGCGAAGACGCCGTGCTCCTCGACGGCGTCCGGGTCCACGCGCCGCCGGTCGCGCTGCCGCAGCAGCGCCCCGGCCTGCACGAAGCGCAGCGGCAGGCCCTCGGACTCGAACCACAGGTCGGCGGCCCAGTCCTTCTCCTCCTCGGTGAGCGGCCGGCCCGCCGCGCCCTCCAGCAGCTCCAGGCACGCCTCCCGGTCGAGACCGGCGAGGAAGACCTCTTCGAGGTGGGAGTCGGGCGAGGGGGCCGGGATGTCGGGAGTGGCCGCGAGCAGGAAGGCACACTCGGGCGTGGCGTCCAGCAGCTCGTCGAGCGCGGCGCCGCCGAACTCCAGGTCGTCCACGACGACGACGGCGCCGATCCCGGCGAGCGCGCGCAGCAGCTCGGCCCGGTCGGGACGCTGCAACGGGGCGTCGTACACGGTCGCGAACAGGTCGTACATCAGGTCCGTGGCCGTGCGGTGGTAGCCGGACAGGCGCACCACGCCGTCGGGCGCGAGCCCGGCGCAGGCGGTGGCGACGGCGTCCAGCAACCGGGTGCGGCCGGAACCGCCGGGGCCGGTGAGGCGTACGGAGCGCCCGCGGGACAGCAGGCGCACCAGCCGCTCGTTCACCTCCGTGCGGTCCAGGAGGGGGAGGTCGTGGCCGGTGTAGCCGGAGCCGGCGGGCGCGGCGGGGGGCGCCGCGGCGCGCTCGTGCTCGGCGCGATCGACCGCGCCGCGCTTGCGGGGCCCGTCCGCGCCCGTCGCGTGCGCCGGCGTGAACCCGGGCGGGCAGGGCTCTATTTCGCTGCCGTCCACGGGATTGACGGTCACCAGGTACGGGCCCGAGACGAGCTGCACCGTGCGCACGGGGCCGCCGGACGAACCGCCGGGCGCGGGCGCCGGCGACGCGGCAGGGTGTCCCTGCTCGCCGTACTCCTCGGATTCCATGTTGTTCGGGTCCATGGTCAAAGCCCCCCAGACGCGCTTCGTTTCACTCCGCCTCCGCCGCGCATGTCCGTCCAGGAGGCGGAGTACGTGCCGATTGCTGTCCGGCCGTCCGCACTCCCCCAGCCGTCGGCCGGTATGTCCACGGTCGTCGCTTTGGTCCGGTGCCCACCGGGGCTCCAGGGCATAGGGCAGGAAACCGAACCTTAGACCTTGGGCCAGTATCTACGAACGGCCGGGGTGCGGTCCTGCCCGGAACGTCACAGTGTTGTGAGGATCATTCGCGTATGCGGCTTTGATCGTTACCGGGAATTCCCTGACCGGCGGTCTTTGCGGAAGGGCCCGGGTGCGGAGCCCGGATGAGCCGGTGGGTCGGCGGCGCGTGTCGCGCGGCCGGGGCGTGTCGGGCGCGCGTGTCGCGCCGCCGCGCGCGGTGCCGGTGCGGACGCGCCGGTGGACGGGCCAGGGTGAGGCGTCGGGCGTGAGGGGAACGTGTGCCCCGGTGCGTACGCGGGCGCGCGAAGCGCGCTCGCACGGTGAGCGCCGGCGTGCGGCAAGCGCCCGCGCGCAACGGGCGCCCCGGTATG
Source organism: Streptomyces sp. NPDC003077 (assembly GCF_040611095.1). Taxonomy (NCBI): domain Bacteria; kingdom Bacillati; phylum Actinomycetota; class Actinomycetes; order Kitasatosporales; family Streptomycetaceae; genus Streptomyces; species Streptomyces sp. NPDC003077. The sequence goes on from NZ_JBEXNM010000011.1 coordinate 136,608, forward strand.
CGGCGCGCCCCCGGGCTCGACGAACTCCGGCCGCCGTGCGACGCTCCCTGGTCCACGACCGGCATCAACCCACGCTCGGCATCGACCCACGGCCGGCATCAACCCACGACGCTCATCGCCCCGCCCCCGACGCCGTTCCTTCGCAGGCACCGGCCCCGCACCCGGCCCCCGCCCCCGGCCGCGCATTCGAACTCAGACCCGCGGAAGCGATTCCGCTTCTATGCCGCCCTCGATGGCCAGAATGCGGTGCAACCGCGTGGCGACCAGGAGGCGCTGCATCTGCGGCGGGACGCCCCGCAGGACGAGCCGGCGTCCGGCGCGCCCGGCACGGCGGTGGGCGCCCATGATGACGCCGAGCCCGGTGGCGTCCCAGGAGTCCAGCTCGCTGAGGTCCAGCACCAGGTCGCCGTGGCCGCCGTCGACGGCGGTGTGCAGGGCCGTACGGGCGTCCGCCGCGGTGCGGACATCGAGGCGGCCCCCGACGACCAGCTCGACGTGGTCGCCCCTGATGTGCATATGCGCTCCCCGGAGTGATGGTGCTCGTTCGCTACGTCTACAGAACTGACTGCCTCTCAAGCGGTGAAGTTGCCGCCTGTAAGCGAACCGATACCGAATTCACCCCTTGGGGTAAGGAAGCCCTGCCCCGAACTTGACACGGGGCAGGGCACGGCATCAGTGCTCGTAGAAGCCCTGCCCGCTTTTGCGGCCGATGTCACCGGCGTCCACCATGCGGCGCATGATCTCCGGCGGGGCGAACTTCTCGTCCTGCGATTCGGTGTAGATGTTCTCGGCGGCGTGCAGAAGGATGTCCACGCCGGTCAGGTCGGCGGTGGCCAGCGGGCCCATGGCGTGCCCGAAGCCCAGCCTGCACGCCGTGTCGATGTCCTCGGCGGAGGCCACGCCCGACTCGTACAGCTTCGCCGCCTCGACGACCAGCGCTGAGATGAGACGGGTGGTCACGAACCCCGCGACGTCACGGTTGACGACGACGCAGGTCTTGCCGACCGACTCGGCGAACTCCCGCGCCGTGGCGAGGGTTTCGTCACTGGTCTTGTGGCCGCGCACCAGCTCGCACAGCTGCATCATCGGCACCGGCGAGAAGAAGTGCGTGCCCACGACCCGCTCGGGGCGGCTCGTCGCCGCCGCGATCTTGGTGATCGGGATGGCGGAGGTGTTGGAGGCCAGCACCGTGTGGTCGCCGACCAGCTTGTCGAGGGTCTGGAAGATCTCCCGCTTGACCTCGATCTTCTCGAAGACGGCCTCCACGACGATGTCCGCGTCGGCCGCCGCGTCCAGGTCGGTCGTGGTGGTGATGCGCGCCAGCGCCTGTTCGGCGGCGTCGGCCTCCAGCTTGCCCTTGGAGACGAACTTGCCGTACGAGGCCTCGATACCGCTGCGGCCCCGCGCCAGCGCCTCGTCCGTCACATCCCGGAGCACCACGTCCCAACCCGCCTGGGCGGAGACCTGCGCGATGCCGGAACCCATGAGCCCGGCCCCGATGACGGCGAGCTTTCTTGCCACTGCTGTCCCCTAACGCCCTGTTCACTTAACGGTTCTCATGGTGACGGTAGCGGCCGGGAACGATCCAGAGCGCCGGCACGAGATACACGTCACGTCTCGGATTCCGGACATCCCCGCGGACCACTTCCGTCGCGGGATCAGCCGGGCACAGGCGCCGGGCAGTTGACGCGCGGCCGGGTTCGGCGGGGTCAGCCGGTGTCCGCGGGGCCACTCCGGGGCGGCGCGCGACACCGTCCGCGCATCACCGCGCGGGTCCGTTATCCGGGTACATCCGTCCGCATATCGCCCCCACACGCGGCTCGCGGCACCGCCGTGCGATCGGGTGCGCCGTCCTGTCGGCGGCCCTGTGGACACGGGCCTTCCGGAAGGGCCCGGCGTAGGCTCGCCCTATGGTCAATCTGACGCGCATCTACACCCGTACCGGCGACAAGGGCACCACCACCCTGGGCGACATGAGCCGTACCGCCAAGACCGATTCGCGCATCGCGGCGTACGCGGACGCGAACGAGGCCAACGCCGCGATCGGGGTCGCCATCGCGCTCGGTTCGCTGCCGGAGGAGGTCGTCAAGGTCCTCGTCCGGGTGCAGAACGACCTGTTCGACGTGGGCGCGGACCTGTCCACGCCGGTGGTGGCGAACCCCGAGTACCCGCCGCTGCGCGTCGAGCAGTCCTACATCGACAAGCTGGAGGCCGACTGCGACCGCTTCCTGGAGGACCTGGAGAAGCTGCGCAGCTTCATCCTCCCGGGCGGCACGCCGGGCGCGGCGCTGCTGCACCAGGCGTGCACGGTCGTCCGGCGGGCCGAGCGCTCGACCTGGGCGGCCATGGAGGAGCACGGCGAGACCATGAACCCCCTGGCCGCGACGTACCTCAACCGCCTCTCCGACCTCTTGTTCATCCTGGCCCGCACGGCCAACAAGGAGGTCGGGGACGTGCTGTGGGTGCCGGGCGGCGAGCGCTGAGTTCGTCATCAGGCCATCGGGGGCCGCCGCGTCACCCCGTCGGCGGCCCGGCGCCCCCGGCGGACCGGCGGCCCCGCCCACGGCAGACGGCCGCGACGCCCCGACCGGCCCCCACCGGGCCCCCGTCCCTCACCACAAGCTCTTGAACGGCGAGCGCCCGCTCCCGGCACCCGGGGAACTCCCGGCCCCCTCCCCGTGCCCGCCCCCGGCCACCGGCTCCGGCGCCTTCTCCGGCGTCTTCTTCGGCCAGACCGTGTAATACACCGCCACCAGGCCGTGAATGCCCGCGATCCGCAAGGCGGTGCCCTGCCAGCCGCTCAGCGACCCGGTGTGGCCGTCGCCGCCCACGTACCAGATCGCGAGTTGCAGCAGCGCCGTCGCCACCACCGCCGCCACCACCGTGCGCACCCACAGCTTCCACTCGTGCTTGGCCCGCGCCATTCCGTACTGCGGGGGCTTGACCGGCGGCGGCCCGCCGCCGAAGCGGTGCGCGGCGTGCCCGTCGGCCCACTTGATCAGGTAATGGCCGTAGGCGACGGTGAAGCCGATGTAGACGGCGGCCAGGCCGTGCATTCCCCCCGCCCGCGCGCCGTTCTTCAGGTCGATCGCGGTGACGACCAGCAGGACGACCTCCAGCAGCGGCTCCATGAGCAGGACCACCGCCCCGGTCCGCCGCAGCTTCAGGACGTAGCGCAGCAGCAGCCCGAGCGCCAGCAGGACCCAGAACCCGACCTCGCAGATGACGACCAGCGCGACGATCACGCTCACGTTCCTGCCTCCTCCCTACGGGCTGCCTCCACGCGCCCGGTTCGACGCCGCCCCGCCGGACGACCCGCCCCCCGGTCCCGGGCGGCCACGTTTCCCAGCCTCGCCCGCGTGCCGCGCGCGGGCGTCGTCGCGCGTGATGATCCGGCGCTGCATCCTTCGATGTACGCGGGTTCCACCGGGGTGCGGAAGCCGCGCCGCCGGGCGCCGTGTTTGATGGAGGAGTGACCACCGCCCGCCGCCTCGCCCGCCCGCACCGCGACGACGTGCGCATCGCCGCCGCCGGGCTGCTCGGCGGCGTCGTCCTGTGGGCGTTGGGCATTCAGGGCGGTCCGCCGCTCTTCGGGCTCCCTTCCGACCTCACTCTGCTCTCCCTCACCGCGATGGCGGGCGCGGAGTTGCTGCGGCGCGTCGCGCCCACGGTGGCCCTGGTGATCGCCGTCCCGGCGCTCGGCCTGGACGTGACCGTGGGCACGCTGGTCGCCACGCTCGTGATGTTCACGGACGTGGTGTACGCGTCGGTGCTGTACGGCTCGCCGGCCGCGGCCCGCCGGATCCCCGTGCTGTGCGTCCTGGCGACGGTGCTGTCCATGATCCTTTCGGTGGCGCTGCTGCGGGACGCGCAAGCGCTGCTGCTCGGGGTCGCGGTGGGCGTGTGCACCGTCGGCCCGGCCTGGACCGGCGTCATCATCCGCGACCACCGCGACGCGGCGCGGGCCGCCCGCCTCCAGGCCGAACAGACCGCGCTGCTCGCCGAGATGGACCGCCGCCAGGCGGTGGCCTCCGAACGGGCCCGGATGGCCCGCGAACTGCACGACATGGTGGCCAACCACCTGTCCGCGATCGCGATCCACGCCACCGCCGCGCAGACGGTGGACGACGCCGCGGCCACCCGTCAGGCACTGGGCGTGATCCGCGAGAACAGCGTCCAGGGACTGGCCGAGATGCGCCGCCTCATCGGGTTGCTGCGGGACGCGGGCGCCACGGCGGAGCCCGCGGCCACGCCCACGCTGGCCGGGCTGGACGCGCTGGTCGCCCAGGCCCGGACGAACGGGACGAGCAGCGGCCTGACCTTCGTCCTGGACGACGCGCGCACCCCGGGCCCGGCGCTGGCCGCTCCGGTCGAACTGGCCGCGTACCGCATCGTGCAGGAGTCGCTGACCAACGCCCTCAAGCACGCCGCGCCGGGCGAGGTCACGGTGCGGCTGGCGCGGGCGCCCAAGGGGCCGCTGACCGTCCGCGTCACCAGCCCCTTCGGCGACCGTCCGGGCCCGCGGGCGCCCGGCTCCGGCGCCGGGCTGGTGGGGATGAGCGAGCGGGTGACGCTGCTGGACGGCACGTTCGAGGCGGGCCCGGTCAGCGGCCCGGACGGCAAGGTATGGCAGGTGCGGGCCACGCTGCCCGTGCGGGAGGAGGGGACGTCATGACAGCGGCCGACGGCGGTCCGGTGCGGGTACTGGTGGCCGAGGACCAGTCCGCCGTACGGGCCGGGCTGGTGCTCATCCTGGGCTCCGCGCCCGACATCGAGGTCGTCGGGGAGGCCGCGGACGGCGAGGAGGCGGTGCGGCTGGCCCGCGCACTGCGCCCGGACCTCGTCCTGATGGACGTGCAGATGCCGCGCCTTGACGGCGTGTCGGCCACCCGGCAGGTCGTCGCCGAGGAGCTGGCGGACGTGCTGGTGCTGACCACCTTCGATCTGGACGAGTACGTGTTCGGGGCGCTGCGCGCGGGGGCGTCCGGGTTCCTCCTCAAGGACAGCGACGCGCCGACGCTGCTGGAGGCCGTCCGGCTGGTGGCGTCCGGGGCGGGGATGATCGCGCCGGCGGTGACGCGGCGGCTGATCGCCGAGTTCGCCCGTCCGCGCCACGTCTCCGCCCGGCCGGACGCGGACGCGCCGGACCCGGCGGTCCTGGACGCGCTGACCCGCCGCGAGCGGGAGGTTCTGGGCTGCCTCGGCCGGGGGTTGTCGAACGCGGAGATCGCGGCGCGGCTGGACATGGCGGAGGCGACCGTCAAGACGCACGTGAGCCGGCTGCTGGCCAAGCTGGAGCTGCGCAGCCGGGTCCAAGCGGCGGTGCTGGCGCAGGAGTTGGGCGTGAGCGCCGACTGACGCGGTGGTCCGGTGGCGGGGACGGTCGCCGGCGGACCGGGGCCGATCCGGCGGTCGTCGCCCGCTGAGGACGAAGCGGCCCTGGTGGTCGTAACGCGCTGAAGGCGGGGCGGTCCCGATCGTCACAGCGCGCTGCGGGCAGGGCGATCCCCCGGGAGGCCGAGGCAGCCGTTCCAATGGCCGTAACACGTCAAGAACTCCCCGCTCCCACCAGGCACAACGCTCTGAAAGCGGCCCCGGCAACCACGCCCACGCGTTCTCCACTTTGGTCCAGACCTCTTGACCTATGGTCTGGACCTTTTTACTCTCCCTTCACATTGCGGTGAGCGTTCCCCACAGCGCTCGCCGGGCGGCGCAGATCTCAACCTCCTTGTTTCTTCCGCCCCCAATCGAGGAGCACCCTTGAGAACCGGAAGCTCTCCCCGCACCACCCGACCACGGCGCAGAGTCAGAGCGGCGTTCACCGCCCTCCTCCTCCCCGCCACCGCTCTCGTCGGCCTCAGCACGGCCACCACGGCGCACGCCGCCGAATCGGCCACCGCCACCTACACCAAGGTCTCCGACTGGGGCACCGGCTTCGAAGGCAAGTGGACGGTGAAGAACACCGGCTCCACCACCCTCAACAGCTGGACCGTCGAGTGGGACTTCCCCTCCGGCACCACCGCCGGCTCCGCCTGGAACGCCTCCCTGAGCGGTTCCAACGGCCACTACACCGCCAAGAACCTCAGCTGGAACGGCACGCTCGCCCCCGGCGCCAGCGTCAGCTTCGGGTTCAACGGCACCGGCGGCGGCGCGCCCAACGGCTGCAAGCTCAACGGCGGCTCGTGTGACGGCGGCACCCAGCCCACCGACACCCCGCCGTCCGCCCCCGGCAAGCCGGTCGCCAGCGACATCACCGACACCTCGGTGAAGCTCACCTGGTCCGCCGCCACCGACGACAAGGGCGTCAAGAACTACGACGTGCAGCGCAACGGCACCACCGTCGCCACCGTCGAGAAGCTCTCGTACACCGACAGCGGCCTGACCAAGGGCACCGACTACTCGTACACCGTGCGCGCCCGCGACACCGCCGACCAGCTCGGCGCGCCGAGCCCCGTCACGGCCGTGCGCACCACCGGCGGCGACGGCGGCGAGCCGCCCGTCGGCGACAAGGTCAAGCTCGGCTACTTCACCGAGTGGGGCGTCTACGACCGGAACTACCACGTCAAGAACCTGGTGACGTCCGGCTCCGCGAGCAAGCTGACGCACATCAACTACTCGTTCGGCAACGTCCAGGGCGGCAAGTGCACCATGGGCGACGCCTACGCGGCGACCGACAAGGCCTACACCGCCGACCAGAGTGTGGACGGCGTCGCCGACACCTGGGACCAGCCGCTGCGCGGCAACTTCAACCAGCTCAAGAAGCTGAAGGCGAAGTACCCGCACATCAAGATCCTGTGGTCCTTCGGCGGCTGGACCTGGTCCGGCGGCTTCGGTGACGCGGTGAAGAACCCGGCCGCCTTCGCGCAGTCCTGCTACGACCTGGTCGAGGACCCGCGCTGGGCCGACGTCTTCGACGGCATCGACCTGGACTGGGAGTACCCCAACGCCTGCGGTCTGACCTGCGACACCAGCGGCCCGGACGCCTTCCGCAAGATGATGGAGGCCATGCGCGCCAAGTTCGGTTCGAAGAACCTGGTCACCGCCGCCATCACCGCCGACGGCTCGACCGGCGGCAAGCTCGACAAGGCCGACTACGGCGGCGCGGCGCAGTACCTCGACTGGTACAACGTCATGACCTACGACTTCTTCGGCGCCTGGGACAAGCAGGGCCCGACCGCCCCGCACTCCCCGCTGTACTCCTACCCCGGCATCCCCCAGCAGGGCTTCAGCACCGACGACGCCCTGAACAAGCTCAAGAGCAAGGGCGTGCCCGCCAAGAAGCTGCTGATAGGCATCGGCTTCTACGGCCGCGGCTGGACCGGCGTGACCCAGTCCACCCCGGGCGGCAGCGCGACCGGCGCCGCGCCGGGCAAGTACGAGGCCGGCATCGAGGACTACAAGATCCTCAAGGCCAGCTGCCCCTCCAACGGCACCATCGCCGGCACCGCCTACGCCCACTGCGGCACCAACTGGTGGAGCTACGACACCCCGGCCACCATCATCGGCAAGATGGACTACGCCAAGAAGCAGGGCCTGGGTGGCGCGTTCTTCTGGGAGTTCAGCGGTGACACCACCAACGGCGAGCTGATGACCGCGATCGACACCGGTCTGAAGTAACCCCCGAGCCCCGGCTCACCCCCCAGCTCCCCCACCCCCGCGGCCGGCGCCCCGTCCGGCGCCGCGCCAAGGGCCCGGCCGGAGAGACGGCGTCGCCCCCGTCTCTCCGGCCTCCGGCGTTTGCGGACACAGCTCCGTCCGAGGACCGCTCCGTCCAGGGTGCGGACGAGTGCGGACGAGCACCCATCCCGCCAACGACGCGGACGAGTACCACCCGCCCGCAGTACGGACGAGCCCCGCTTCCGCACGACACACAAGACACACAAAGGGGCCGTACGGCGATCCCCGCCGTACGGCCCTCCGGCTTCGGTCCCCCGGACCGGCCGGACCACGCCTCACGCCCCACGCCCCTACGAACACCCCCACCGAGCCACCCCACACACACGACAACGGCTCCCCCGGACCTCAATCCAGGGAAGCCGTCACCGGACAACACTCAGGCGAAAACCCTCACGCCACATTCACCCTCTGCCCCGGCGGCGCCGCCTCCAGCCACGCCAGGAACCCGGTCAGGGCGTCCTCGCTCATCGCCAGTTCCAGGCGGGTGCCGCGGTGGCCGCAGGCGAGCACGATCGCGTCGGAGAGCAGGGCGAGTTCCTCCTCGCCCTGCGGGGTGCGCCGCTCCAGCACCTCGATGGCGGAGCGTTCCAGCAGGCGGCGGGGGCGGGGCGCGTACGAGAAGACGCGGAACCATTCGATCCGGTCACCGCTGTAGCGGGCGACCCCGTAGACCCAGCCCTTGCCGGTGGGGTCGGTCTCCTGGTCGGGCACGTTCCAGCGCAGGCTGCAGTCGAACGTCCCGCCGGACCGCTGGATGAGCCGCCGCCGCAGCCCGAAGACGAAGAGTCCCAGCAGTACCAGGACGACGACCACACCGCTCACCAGCAGAGCGAGGACCATCTCCACCGACCTCCTCGCCTCGACGGGGGCAGCCCCCGGACGGAAAAACGCACCTGCATTGCCTCAGCCGCGGACCGCCCCGGAGGATTCCGGGCGACCCGCGGCTGAGGGACGTGCCTCGTCGGTGGTGGGCGTCAGTGCACGCCCGCCACCGCGCGCAGCCGGACGTCGGCGCGGCGCTCGGCGGCGGCGTCCGCCTCCGCCTTCGCCCGCTCCAGGGCCCGCTCCGCGCGCTGGACATCGATCTCGTCGGACAACTCGGCGATCTCCGCGAGCAGCGACAGCTTGTTGTCGGCGAACGAGATGAAGCCGCCGTGCACCGCGGCGACGACGGTGCCGTCCCCGCTCTCACCGGTCGTACGAATCGTCACCGGGCCCGACTCCAGCACGCCGAGCAGCGGCTGGTGTCCGGGCATGACGCCGATGTCGCCCGACGAGGTGCGCGCGACGACAAGGCTGGCCGTCCCGGACCAGACCTGCCGGTCCGCGGCGACCAACTCGACGTGCAGCTCAGCCACGATGGCTCCTCGGGTCTCCACCTGCCTGGTGCGGCAGATGTTGGGTCAAATACTAGTGGGCGCGGGGACCGGGGGCGGCCACCGGCCGCCCCCGGAACGCGAGCACGGGGGTCAGGAGACGCCCAGCTCCTTGGCGTTGGCCTTGAGGTCCTCCAGGCCACCGCACATGAAGAACGCCTGCTCGGGGAAGTGGTCGAAGTCACCGTCCGCGATGGCGTTGAACGCGGCGATGGACTCGTCCAGCGGCACGTCCGAGCCGTCGACGCCGGTGAACTGCTTCGCCACGTGGGTGTTCTGCGACAGGAAGCGCTCGATGCGGCGGGCGCGGTGGACGGTGAGCTTGTCCTCCTCGCCGAGCTCGTCGATACCCAGAATGGCGATGATGTCCTGGAGGTCCTTGTACTTCTGGAGGATCCCCTTGACGCGCATGGCGCAGTTGTAGTGGTCCTCCGCGATGTAGCGCGGGTCCAGGATGCGGGACGTCGAGTCCAGCGGGTCCACCGCCGGGTAGATGCCCTTCTCCGAGATCGGGCGCGACAGAACGGTGGTCGCGTCCAGGTGGGCGAAGGTGGTCGCCGGCGCCGGGTCGGTCAGGTCGTCCGCGGGGACGTAGATCGCCTGCATCGAGGTGATCGAGTGACCGCGGGTCGAGGTGATGCGCTCCTGGAGGAGACCCATCTCGTCCGCCAGGTTCGGCTGGTAACCCACCGCGGAGGGCATGCGGCCCAGCAGGGTGGACACCTCGGAGCCGGCCTGGGTGTACCGGAAGATGTTGTCGATGAAGAAGAGCACGTCCTGCTTCTGCACATCGCGGAAGTACTCCGCCATGGTCAGACCGGCCAGCGCGACGCGCAGACGCGTCCCCGGCGGCTCGTCCATCTGGCCGAAGACCAGCGCGGTCTTGTCGATGACGCCGGAGTCGGTCATCTCCTCGATGAGGTCGTTGCCCTCACGGGTGCGCTCGCCGACACCGGCGAACACCGACACACCGTCGTGGTTGTTGGCCACGCGGTAGATCATTTCCTGGATGAGGACGGTCTTGCCGACGCCCGCACCACCGAACAGACCGATCTTGCCGCCCTTGACGTACGGGGTCAGCAGGTCGATGACCTTGACGCCGGTCTCGAACATCTCGGTCTTCGACTCAAGCTGGTCGAAGGACGGGGCCTTGCGGTGGATCGCCCAGCGCTCGGAGACCTCGACCGTGGACGGGTCCACGTTCAGGACCTCGCCCAGGGTGTTGAACACCTTGCCCTTGGTGACGTCGCCGACCGGAACGGTGATGCCCGCGCCGGTGTCGGTCACCGGGGCCTGGCGGACCAGGCCGTCGGTGGGCTGCATGGAGATGGCGCGGACCAGGCCCTCGCCCAGGTGCTGCGCGACCTCAAGGGTCAGCGTCTTGCGCTTGCCCTCCTCGGCCGGGTCGTCGACCTCGACGTGCAGCGCGTTGTAGATGTCCGGCATCGCGTCGACGGGGAACTCCACGTCGACGACCGGGCCGATGACCCGCGAGACGCGGCCGGCGGCCACGCCGACCGCGGCGGTCGGCTCAACAGTGGTGGTCATAGTTGTCAGTCACTCCCCGCGGTCGCGTCGGCCAGGGCGCTGGCGCCACCGACGATCTCGCTGATTTCCTGGGTGATTTCGGCCTGGCGGGCCGCGTTGGCAAGCCGCGAGAGCGACTTGATGAGCTCCTCCGCGTTGTCCGTCGCCGACTTCATCGCGCGCCGGGTGGCGGCGTGCTTGGAGGCGGCGGCCTGGAGCAGCGCGTTGTAGATGCGCGACTCGACGTACCGCGGCAGCAGGGCGTCCAGGACGTCCTCCGCCGACGGCTCGAAGTCGAACAGGGGCAGGATCTCGCCCTTGCCCGTCCCCTCCGCCGCGTCCTTGCCGAGGCTGAGCGGCAGCAGCCGGTCCTCGATCGGCGTCTGCGTCAGCATCGAGACGAACTCGGTGAAGACGATGTGGAGCTCGTCCACGCCGCCCTCGGCCGTGTCCTTCTGGACCGCCGCGATCAGCGGTCCGGCGATCGCCTTGGCGTCCGCGTACGTCGGGCTGTCGGTGAAGCCGGTCCACGACTCCGTGACCTTGCGCTCACGGAAGGCGTAGTACGACACACCCTTGCGGCCGACGATGTAGCTGTCGACCTCCTTGCCCTCGCCGCGCAGCCGCTCGGTGAGCCGCTCCGCGGCCTTGATGGCGTTGGAGGAGTAGCCGCCGGCCAGACCGCGGTCGCTCGTGATGAGCAGGACCGCGGCGCGGGTCGGCTTCGCCACCTCGGTGGTCAGCGGGTGCTGCGTGTTCGAGCCGGTCGCCACCGCCGTCACCGCGCGGGTCAGCTCACTCGCGTACGGCGTGGACGCCGCCACCTGGCGCTGCGCCTTGACGATGCGCGAGGCGGCGATCATCTCCATCGCCTTGGTGATCTTCTTGGTCGCGGTGACGGAGCGGATGCGACGCTTGTAGACCCGGAGCTTGGCTCCCATGGATCAGGTCCCTTCCGTCGTCACTTGCTCGTGCTGACCGGGGCGTCCTCGCCGAGCAGCTTGCCGTCCGAGGTCTCGAACTGCTGCTTGAAGGAGGTGACGGACTCGTCGATGGCCTGGATGGTGTCGTCGGACATCTTGGCGCCCTCAAGGATGCTGTTGAGCAGCTCCTTCTTCTCCCGGTTCATGTAGTCCAGGAGCTCCCGCTCGAAGCGGCGGATGTCCTCGACCGGGACGTCGTCCATCTTGCCGTTGGTGCCGGCCCAGATGGAGACGACCTGCTCCTCGACCGGGTACGGCGCGTACTGACCCTGCTTGAGCAGCTCGGTCATCCGCTTGCCGCGCTCCAGCTGCGCCTTGGAGGCCGCGTCCAGGTCGGAACCGAAGGCGGCGAACGCCTCCAGCTCGCGGTACTGGGCCAGGTCCACACGGAGCCGGCCGGAGACCTGCCGCATGGCCTTGTGCTGGGCGGAGCCACCGACGCGGGAGACGGAGATACCGACGTTCAGCGCCGGGCGCTGGCCCGCGTTGAACAGGTCGGACTCCAGGAAGCACTGGCCGTCGGTGATGGAGATGACGTTGGTCGGGATGAACGCCGACACGTCGTTCGCCTTGGTCTCGACGATCGGCAGACCCGTCATCGAGCCGGCGCCCAGCTCGTCCGACAGCTTCGCGCAGCGCTCCAGCAGGCGGGAGTGCAGGTAGAAGACGTCGCCCGGGTAGGCCTCGCGGCCCGGCGGACGGCGCAGCAGCAGGGACACGGCGCGGTAGGCGTCGGCCTGCTTGGACAGGTCGTCGAAGACGATGAGGACGTGCTTGCCCTGGTACATCCAGTGCTGGCCGATGGCCGAGCCGGTGTAGGGGGCCAGGTACTTGAAGCCGGCCGGGTCGGACGCCGGGGCCGCGACGATCGTCGTGTACTCCAGGGCACCCGCCTCCTCCAGCGCGCCGCGCACGGACGCGATGGTGGAGCCCTTCTGGCCGATGGCGACGTAGATGCAGCGGACCTGCTTCTTCGGGTCGCCGGAACGCCAGTTGTCGCGCTGGTTGATGATCGTGTCGACGGCCAGGGCGGTCTTGCCGGTCTGGCGGTCACCGATGATCAGCTGACGCTGGCCGCGGCCGATCGGCACCATCGAGTCGACGGCCTTGTAGCCGGTCTGCATCGGCTCGTGCACGGACTTGCGGACCATGACGCCGGGAGCCTGCAGCTCCAGGGCGCGGCGGCCCTCGGACTCGATCTCGCCGAGGCCGTCGACCGGGTTGCCCAGCGGGTCGACGACGCGGCCGAGGTAGCCCTCGCCCACGGGGACCGAGAGCACCTCACCGGTGCGGCGCACCGGCTGGCCTTCCTCGATGCCGCCGAACTCGCCGAGGACGATCGCACCGATCTCGCGCTCTTCGAGGTTCAGCGCGAGGCCGAGGGTGCCGTCCTCGAACTTCAGCAGCTCGTTCGCCATCGCCGAGGGCAGACCCTCGACCTTCGCGATGCCGTCACCGGCCTCGCTGACCGTCCCGACCTCCTCGCGCGAGGCCGCGTCCGGCTTGTACGCCTGGACGAAGTTCTCCAGCGCGTCCCGGATCTCCTCCGGCCGGATCGTGAGCTCCGCCATCTGGGTTCCCTGCTCTCCTTGTTGGGCCCGAAGTTACTTGCGGGTGCCCGGGGGGCTCCCCGGTGATTGCCGCTACGGCCCAACTCGGGCCGCCGTGATGCTTGTGCTGTGTGCTCCGCCGGGCCGGCGCGGCCCCCAGCCGGACACTCGGTCCGGCCGGCTGGTCCGCCGTCGTCCGCCGGATGCGCAGCTTTTGAGTTGGTGGGTGGGTCAGCCGGCCATCCGCCGCGACGCCTCTTCGAGGCGCTCGGAGATGGTGCCGTTGATGACCTCGTCGCCGATCCGCACCTGGACGCCGCCGAGGACCTCGGGGTCCACGTCGAGGTTCAGGTGGACCTGCCGTCCGTACATCGTGGCCAGCGCGGCGCCGAGGCGCTGCTTCTGCCCGTCGCTCATCGGCACCGCCGAGACGACCACCGCGACCAGCCGGTTGCGGCGGTCCGCGGCCAGCTTGGACAGGGCGTCCAGCCCCGCTTCCAGGCTACGGCCCCGCGGCTGCGCGACAAGGCGCACCACCAGCCGCTCGGTGACCGGGTTGGCCCGGCCGCCCAGCAGCGAGCGCAGCAGCTCCGTCTTGGCCGGCGTGCCCGCCCTGCGGTCGGTCAGCGCGGCGCGCAGGTCGGTGGACGAGGAGACGATCCGGCCGAAGCGGAACAGCTCGTCCTCGACGTCGTCCAGCGACCCGGCCCGCTCGGCGGCGACCAGGTCGGCGCCGTACGCCAGCTCCTCGATCGCGTCCACCAGGTCGCGGGCGCGCGACCAGCGGGAGCGGACCATGCCGGAGACCAGGTCCACGGCCTCGCCGCCGACCTGGCCGGCCAGCAGGCGCCCGGCCAGCTCGGCCTTGGCCTCGCCGGCCTGCGCCGGGTCGGTCAGGACCCGACGCAGCGACACCTCGCGGTCGAGCAGAGCGGTGACGGCAGCCAGCTCCTCGGCGAGCTTCGCCGCGTCGACGGCCACGTTGTCCGTCAGCGCGTCGAGGCGCTCGCGCGCGGAGGCCAGTGCCTCGCGGCTCGCTCCGTTCATCGTCCGGCCTCGGCCTTCGTCGCACCGGACGCCGCCTTGGCCTCAAGCTCGTCGAGGAAGCGGTCGATGGTCCGGCTCTGCCGGGCGTGGTCCTCAAGGGACTCGCCGACGAGCTTGCCGGCCAGGTCGGTGGCGAGCTTGCCCACGTCCTGGCGCAGCGACTGCGCGGCCTGCTTGCGGTCCGCCTCGATCTGGGCGTGGCCGGCGGCGATGATCTCCTCGCGCTGCCGCTGGCCCTCGGCCCGCATCTCGGCGATGAGGGCGGCACCCTGCTCCTGCGCCTCCTGGCGCAGCCGCGCCGCCTCGTGGCGGGCATCGGCGAGCTGGGCCCGGTAGTCCTCCAGGACCTGCTGGGCTTCGGCCAGGGCGGCATCGGCCTTCTCCATGCCGCCCTCGATGGCCTCGCGCCGCTCGTCCAGAACCTTGTTGATGTTCGGGAGGAGCTTCTTGGCGAGGAAACCGAAGACGATGAAGAAGGCGATCAGGCCGATGACCAGCTCTGGGATCGGCGGGAACAGGGGGTTCTCGGGAACCTCCACGTCCGACGCCATGGTTACCAGGGCGTTCACATCCGTGCCTTCCGTCTAAAAGGGTTGGTCGATGTGGTTCGTTTACTTGTAAACGAAGCCCATGACGATGCCGATGAGGGCGAGCGCCTCACAGAAGGCGAAACCCATGATCTGGTTGGTACGGATCAGGCCGGCAGCCTCGGGCTGACGGGCCAGGGCCTGGGTGCCGTTACCGAAGATGATGCCGACGCCGACGCCGGGGCCGATCGCGGCCAGGCCGTAACCGATGGAGGCGACGTTACCGACCAGCGTGGTCTTGGCGGTGTCACCCGGGGCGGCGAGGTTCAGCAGTTCGAGAGCAGCGGACATGCCGTTACTTCCTTCTCTTTCACGGACCGATGGGGGTTGGCCACCGGACGTTTAACGGGGCTGGTGGAGGGGTGCGCTCAGTGGTTCTCGGCGAGCGCGCCCTGAACGTAGTTGCAGGCCAGGAGGACGAAGACGTACGCCTGGACGGCCTGGATGAAGACCTCGAACGCGGTCATGACGATGGCCATCACGAAGGAGGCGCCCGCGTAGACGAACCCGATGCCGTTCAGCATGTACCAGCTCGCGATGGTGAACATCAGGATGAGCAGGTGACCCGCGAACATGTTCGCGAAGAGACGCACCGCGTGCGTGAACGGCCGGATGATCAGGTGCTGGAGCAGCTCAAGCACCATGATCACGGGCAGGACCCAGCCGAGCGACTTGTCATAGCCCGTGATGTTCTTCAGACCGCCGACGAAGCCGTGCTTCTTGAACGTCAGGGACAGCCAGAGGAAGTAGACCACCAGGGCCAGGCCGACCGGGAACGCGATCACCGACGTCACCGGGAACTGGGCGACCGGAATGATCGACCAGATGTTCATGATCCAGACGAAGAAGAACAGCGACACCATGAAGGGGACGTATTTCTCGCCCTCCTTCTTGCCCAGCGCGTCGTACACGAGCCCGCGGCGCACGAAGTCGTAACCCGCCTCGGCGACCATCTGGAGCTTGCCCGGCACCACCTTGGCGCGGCCGAAGGCCGCCCAGAAGAACACCACGACAACGACCGTGCTGAGCAGCGCCAGCAGCATCGGCTTGTTGAAGTTGAAGCTCCCGATGGAGAAAAGGGGCTCGAAGACGAACGAATGAAGGCCCGGGGCTTCGAAGCCGCATCCCGAGAAGATGTGGCAATCCATCTCGAAGGCGAGCATCGTTTCAGCACTCACCGCGAGCTCCTTCAGCGTGGCGCATGGGTTCGGCAACCTCGTTGTGTCGGCGCGGCGTTGAGCCACGGAGCGGCACTGGACTGGTCTTACGGATTGGGGGGCGGCGGGTCGGCTCGGGGCCGGGTCGAATCACAGGCGTCGGATGAGAGCACGGCCCGTTCCACTCAGTGGAACTCGGGAGCTCAGCCGACTGTGCCGCAGTTGGCACCGGACGATAGCAGGCCCTGACGCGGGCTTTTATCCCGGCCCTACGGGTCACGTCGGGGACCCCGCCGTCTCCGCCTTCTTCTGCGCGGCGGAGTCCGCCTCCACATACAGAATCTTTGCCTTCATGTAGTGCCGGGCCTGCGCACCGATCCACACCAGGATGGTCGCGAGCAGCGTGAAGGCGAACGCCTTGAGATCGAAGAGCGTCGTGTCCTTGAAGACCAGCAGGAAGATCCCGACGAGGAGGACCTGCACGGCGTACAGCAGCAAACCCATCATCTGGAACAGGTGCGGCAGGTACTTCGCGGTGCGCTGCAGGATCACCACGCCGGAGCCCATCATCAGCACGACCAGCGCCGTACCGACCAGCGCTCCGACCGCTCCGTGCCCACCCGCGACCACGGCGCTCACGACGACGGCGATCGCGCCGACGGCAAGGGCGGGTACGGCGGCATGGAGGAGAAGTCGGGCGTCATTTGACTGCATGGCGGCGCTCCGGCAAACGGTGGGGGCGGGGTCGTCAGGGACGAGCGTAGACCCGGGCCGAGAAGGAACCTTCGGGCCAAGGCCGTCGCACTACGGACCTTCGGCTCTAACCCCGGTTTTCGTGAACGGTATCACAAACTATTTGATGAGGTCTTTACCTGCTTGGTGTGCTACCCGTCACACGTGAGCAGTAACCCGCGCGTCGGAGCGCGCGAGGCCCCCATCGCGCCTGCTATAGACGCACGTTTTCCGATTTTTCATACCGGCTCCAGCGGGTCGAATCGGCGCCCCGACGACCGGTCGCGGCCACCTCGGAGGAGGCGGCAGCACCCCGTCACGGTCGCGAGCGCACGTCCTGACCGCCGCCGCCGACGCTCGCCGACCGCCGTTCCCAGGACCGTCATCCCCTCCGGCCGCGCCAGCGGGGAACGGTCGATGACGGACGGCGCGGTGGACGGGGTCGGCGTCTTCCGTACGCGGCGGCGCGCGGCCCCGGGCGGGAAGACCGGCGAAGGACGAGGTCACCGCGTACGCACCCGTGGACGAGCGGCGCCCGCGGCCCCGCCCCGCCTCCTCGCGCGCCTTCTGCGGCACCCCCGCGCCGACGCCGCCGAACCGGCCGCCTTCCCACGCGCCCCGCACCGGGTCCTCGTACAAGAACGGCCCGTCCACCTCGGCGGACGGGCCGTTCACGACGCACAGGAGCTCAGCGGTGGGTGCCGGCGCCTCCCCGCGCCGGGAAGCGCGAGCGGTCGCCGATGGCGGTGGCGCCGTGCAACCCGGCCGGCACCGGTTCGCGCGCCGCCCCGGACGCGCGGCCGGGCGCGCCCGCGCCGGCCGGTTCGGGGACCGCCGCGTCCTCGCCCGTCTCGCCGGCGTCCTCCGCGCGTTCCGCCGCCCCGGACGCGGCGGGGGTGACGCGGCGGCGCCGGTAGCGGGGCGGCACCATCCACTCCGCCCAGCGCGGTGCCCGCGGCCGGAACCGGGGCAGCAGGAGCAGCACCAGCCCGATCGCGCTCAGCAGCACGATCAGCAGCACCACCCACACGCTGGCGTTGTTGACGGAGTACGCGACGGCGCCGAAGGCGATCAGCGCGGACCAGAAGTACATGATCAGGACGGCCCGGCTGTGCGAGTGGCCGATCTCCAGCAGCCGGTGGTGCAGGTGGCCGCGGTCGGCGGCGAACGGCGACTGGCCGTTCCAGGTCCGTCGGACGACCGCCAGCACCAGGTCCGCGATCGGCACCGCGATGACGGTCAGCGGCAGCAGCAGCGGGATGTAGACCGGCACCATCGCGTGCACGGCCTCCCGCAGACCGCCCGCCTTCTGGTTCAGCAGGTCCGGGTCGACCTGCCCGGTCACCGACACCGCGCCGGCCGCCAGCACCAGGCCGATGAGCATGGAGCCGGAGTCGCCCATGAAGATCCGCGCGGGGTGCATGTTGTGCGGCAGGAAGCCCAGGCACATGCCCATCAGGACGACCGAGAACAGCGTCGCCGGGGCGGCGGCCTCGATGCCGTACCCGAACCACATGCGGTACGTGTACATGAAGAACGCGGCGGCGGCGATGCACACCATCCCGGACGCGAGCCCGTCCAGGCCGTCCACGAAGTTGACGGCGTTGATGGTGATGACGACCAGGGCCACCGTCAGCAGCGTGCCCTGCCAGGGGCTGAGCGAGACGTTGCCGACGCCGGGGATCGGGATCCACAGGATCGTCAGGCCCTGGAGGACCATCACGGCCGCGGCGATCATCTGCCCGCCGAGCTTGACCAGCGCGTCCACGCCCCACTTGTCGTCCAGGACGCCGAGCACCCAGATCAGCGCGGCGCCGGAGAGCAGCGCGCGGGGCTCCGCGGAGTTCTCGAAGACGCTCTTGAGGTTGGTGAGGTGGGAGGCGACCAGCAGTCCCGCGCACAGTCCGCCGAACATCGCGATGCCGCCCAGCCGCGGCGTCGGTTCGCGATGGACGTCACGCGCGCGGATCTCCGGCATCGCGCCGGCCGCGATGGCGAACTTCCGCACCGGGCCGGTCAGCAGGTAAGCGACCGCGGCCGTGACGCACAACGTCAGCAGGTATTCACGCACGGGCTGCCCCATTGGTATCGCTGGCCATCACAGCCACACACCATATGCGTGTCCGCCCCTCGCCGGTGAACGCAGGGGAAGACATCCCCTCGTCCCTCCCCTCTTCCCCAGACTCCCCGCTCCCCCGGATGGTTGCAGGGGTCAGCCGTGATCGGGACCCCGGACGGCACGGCGCGCCGGATACGGCGGGAAACACCGCACCAGCTCGGCGGTTCCGGCCCGCGCGGCGGACTCCTCGCGCAGCGCGGAGACGATCAGCGCGCCGACCCGCGCCGCCTCCGGCTCCGTCATCCCCTGCGTCGTCATGGCGGCGGTGCCCATCCGCAGGCCGGTGCGTCGCGCCGGGGAGTCCCCCGCGTCGGGCAGCGCGCAGGTGTCCAGGGTGATACCGGCCGCGGCGCAGCGCCGCCGGGCGGTGGCCCCGTCCAGCCCGAGCGGCGCCGGGTCGGCGGTGATCAGGTGGGTGTCCGTGCCGCCGGTGGTGACGGTGAGCCCCTGGGAAGCCAGCGTCCGGGCCAGGACGCGGGCGTTGGACGTCACCTGATGGGCGTACGCGGCGAACGCCGGGGTTGCGGCCTCCCCGAAGGCGACGGCCTTCGCGGCGACGGTGTTCATCTGGGCGCCGCCCTGCGTGAAGGGGAAGACGGCGCGGTCGATCCGCTCGGCCAGCTCGGCGCCGCACAGGATCATGCCGCCGCGCGGGCCGCGCAGCACCTTGTGCGTGGTGGCGCACACGACGTCCGCGTACGGCACCGGGCTCGGCGCGGCGCCGCCGGCGACCAGGCCGATGGGGTGCGCGGCGTCGACGATCAGGCACGCGCCGGTCTCGTCGGCGATCTCGCGGAACGCGGCGTAATCCGGGTGCCTCGGGTAGGAGATGGAGCCGCAGACGATGGCCTTGGGCCGGTGCGCGTGCGCCAGGTCGCGCAGCCGCGCGTAGTCGATCAGTCCGGTGCGCGGATCGACGCCGTAGCCGACGAAGTCGAACCAGCGGCCGGAGAAGTTGGCCCGCGAGCCGTGGGTGAGGTGCCCGCCGTGCGGGAGCGACATGGCCAGCACGGTGTCGCCGGGCCGCAGCAGCGCGGCGTAGGCGGCCAGCACCGCCGACGAGCCGGAATGCGGCTGGACGTTGGCGTGCTCCGCGCCGAACAGCGCGCGGGCGCGCTCGACGGCGAGGCGTTCGGCGAGGTCGACCACCTCGCACCCGCCGTGGTGCCGGGCGCCCGGGTACCCCTCGGCGTACTTGTTGGCCAGCGGCGAGCCGAGGGCCGCCAGCACGGCGGGGGAGGTGAAGTTCTCCGCGGCGACCAGTTGCAGGCCCTCGCCCTGCCGGGCCGCCTCGGCCAGCAGCACGTCGGCGATCTCCGGGTCCTGCCGGGCCAGCGCGGCCGGGTCGGGGGACCAGTCGCGGGCCGGAAGCGGCGTACGGGCCCGCGCTTCCTGCCCGCTCGGGGAAGCTGGCGGCACGGGGCCGGGCGGGGGCGTGACCGGGACGGCAATGTCGGAGGCGGCCGTCTCCAGGGCGCCCGGGGGCGGTCCGGCGGGATCGGGGGCCGTCTGCGGGGCTCCCGGGCCGGAGGCGGGCCGACGCCGTCTCCGGGGTGACGCTGTAGTGGCGGGCATGGCGCGCTCCGGGCCTCGTACGGTGTCGTCCTCCCCAATGTAGGACCGTCACCGCGTTCCGGCGCGCCGTGGATCGCCGGGCGCCGTACGGAGGGCGAGGGCGCCGTACGCAGGGGCGGTACGCGGACGCCGACGGGCCCCGACGCCACCCCATGGCAGGCGCGGCCACCGAACGGCTCGCGCGCCCGAGTCCGTGACCCGGGCGCCTACGCCCGCGCCGGTACGCCCGTCAGCGCGGTGACGACCGGATCGAGCGCCTGGTTGATCTCGTCCCCGATGGAGCGGAAGAAGGTGATCGGGGCCCCGTACGGGTCGTGCACCTCGTCGGCCTCCGCGCTCGGCGCCAGCAGCCAGCCGCGCAGCGCGGCGGCGGCGCCGACCAGGGCGCGCGCCCGCTCCACCAGGCCGTGGTCGGGCAGCGACGGGTCCGGCTCGGGCAGCGTGGCGGGGTCTATCGCCCGCACCAGCCGGTTGAACTCCTTGAGCGTGAAGGTGCGCAGACCCGCGGAGTGGCCCATGGAGATGACCTGGGCGCGGTGGTCGCGGGTCGCGGTCAGCACGAGGTCGGCGCGGATGACGTGCTCGTCCAGCAGTTCCCGGCCGATGAAGCCGACCGGGTCGGCGCCGTAGTCGGCCAGCACCGTGGCCGCGTGCGGCTCCATCGGCGCGCCTTCGTGGCCCCAGGTGCCGGCGCTCTCCACGACCAGCCCGCTGCCCCGGCCCGCGCCCAGCCGCAGGTCAAGGGCGTGGCGGTGCAGCCGCTCGGTGATGGGCGAGCGGCAGACGTTGCCGGTGCTGACGTGGAGGATGCGGAAGGTGCGCGGGCCGTCGTCGCCCGCTCCCGCTATGCCACGCCCCAGGGGGGCCATCAATTGGCCACCTCAAGCTCGGGTACGACCTTGCGCAGTTCCTCCGCGCTGATCGCGCCCGCGCGCAGCAGCACCGGCTTGGGGCCGGTGACGTCCACGATCGAGGAGGGCACGGCGGCGGGGGTGGGGCCGCCGTCCAGGTAGACGGAGACGGAGTCGCCGAGCATCTCCTGCGCGGCGTCGCAGTCCTGCGGGGAGGGGTGCCCGGTGAGGTTGGCGCTGGAGACGGCCATCGGGCCGAACTCGGTGAGCAGCTCGATGGCGACCGGGTGCAGCGGCATGCGGACCGCGACGGTGCCGCGGGTCTCGCCCAGGTCCCAGGTCAGCGAGGGCTGGTGGTGGGCGACCAGGGTGAGGGCGCCCGGCCAGAAGGCGTCGACCAGTTCCCACGCCTGCTCGGTGAAGTCCGTGACCAGCCCGTGCAGCGTGTTCGGCGAGCCCACGAGGACCGGGGAGGGCATACCGCGCCCGCGCCCCTTGGCCTCCAGCAGGTCGCCGACCGCCTGCGGGCTGAACGCGTCCGCGCCCACGCCGTAGACGGTGTCGGTCGGCAGCACGACCAGCTCGCCGCGGCGGACGGCCGACGCGGCCTCGCGCAGACCGGTCGCGCGGTCGGTCGCGTCGCTGCAGTCGTAACGCCGTGCCATTTAACGGACCTCCTCGTGCGGAACGGATGTCTTCTCCCCGGGGCCGGCCGTCCGGGCCGGGGCCGGGAGCGCGCGCCGGGTCATGGCGTCGCCCTGCGCGCGGTGGCGAAGCGCGGCCGGTTGTTGAGGTCGGGGTGGTCGGCCGCGTCGGCCCAGCCCCGCTCCTCGGTGAACAGCCACGGAACCTGGCCGCCCTGCGTGTCGGCGTGCTCGATGACGACGACGCCGCCGGGCCGCAGCAGGCGGTGTGCGGTCCGCTCGATGCCCCGGATCGTGTCCAGGCCGTCCTCACCCGAGAAGAGCGCGAGCTCGGGGTCGTGGTCGCGCGCTTCGGGGGCGACGTACTCCCACTCGGTCAGCGGGATGTACGGCGGGTTGGAGATGACCAGGTCGACCTGGCCGTCCAGTTCGGGCAGCGCGGTCAGCGCGTCTCCCTGGTGGAGAACGACGCGGGACCCCTCGACGTTCTTGCGGGCCCACCGCATCGCCTCGTCCGACAGCTCCACGGCGTGCACGCGGGAGCGCGGCACCTCCTGGGCGAGCGCGAGGGCGATGGCGCCGGAGCCGGTGCACAGGTCGACGATCAGCGGTTCGACCACGTCCATGGCCCGGACCGCGTCTATCGCCCAGCCCACGACGGACTCCGTCTCCGGGCGGGGCACGAACACGCCGGGCCCGACGTGCAGCTCCAGGTAGCGGAAGAACGCCCGGCCGGTGATGTGCTGGAGCGGTTCGCGGGCCTCGCGGCGGGCCACCGCCTCCCAGTAGCGGGCGTCGAAGTCGGCGTCGGCGACCAGGTGCAGTCCGCCCCGCTTGACGCCGTGCACGTGTGCGGCGAGCTCCTCCGCGTCGAAGCGCGGTGAGGGCACGCCTGCGTCGGCCAGCCGCTGGGTGGCCTGGGCCACCTCGGCGAGCAGCAGGTTCACTGGGGTCCTCCAGCCGGTACGGGCAGGGCTTGCGGTTGCCGCTCCGCGCGTCGGCGGGGCGGGCGGGGCTCGTGGGGTCCGCGAGGGCCCGTACGGGGGTGTACGCGGCCCTGCGGGGGCTTGCGGGGGGGTGCTTACTGGGCGGCGGCGAGCTTGGCGGCGGAGTCCGCGTCCACGCACGCCTGGATCACCGGGTCGAGCTCGCCGTCGAGCACCTGGTCCAAGTTGTACGCCTTGAAGCCGACACGGTGGTCGGAGATGCGGTTCTCCGGGAAGTTGTAGGTGCGGATGCGCTCGGAGCGGTCCACCGTGCGGACCTGGCTGCGGCGCGCGTCCGACGCCTCCCGCTCGGCCTCCTCCTGCGCCGCCGCCAGCAGCCGCGACCGCAGGATACGCAGGGCCTGCTCCTTGTTCTGGAGCTGGCTCTTCTCGTTCTGGCAGGAGACGACGATGCCGGTGGGCAGGTGGGTGATGCGCACCGCCGAGTCGGTGGTGTTGACCGACTGGCCGCCGGGGCCGGACGAACGGTAGACGTCGATCCGCAGGTCGTTCTGGTTGATCTCGACCTCGACCTCCTCGGCCTCCGGGGTGACGAGCACGCCGACGGCGGAGGTGTGGATGCGGCCCTGGGACTCGGTGGCGGGGACCCGCTGCACGCGGTGCACCCCGCCCTCGTACTTCAGCCGGGCCCACACGCCCTGGCCGGGCTCGGTCGCGCCGTTGCCGCCCTTGGTCTTCACGGCGACCGAGACGTCCTTGTAGCCGCCGAGGTCGGACTCGTTCGCGTCCAGGATCTCGGTCTTCCAGCCGACCCGCTCGGCGTACCGCAGGTACATCCGCAGCAGGTCGCCGGCGAACAGCGCGGACTCCTCGCCGCCCTCGCCCGCCTTGACCTCCAGGATCACGTCCTTGTCGTCGCTGGGGTCGCGCGGGACGAGCAGCAGCCGGAGCCTGTCGGTCAGCGCCTCGCGGTGCGCCTCCAGCTCCTTGACCTCGTCGGCGAAGTCCGGGTCGTCGGCGGCCAGCTCGCGGGCCGTGGCGATGTCGTCCCCGGTCTGCTTCCACTCGCGGTAGGCCGCGATGATCGGGGTCAGTTCGAAGTAGCGCTTGTTGAGCCGCTTGGCCTCGCGCTGGTCGGCGTGGACCGCGGGGTCGGCCAGCCGCTTCTCCAGATCGGCGTGCTCGCCGATGAGTTCCTCGACCGCCTCGAACATCGTGGGATTCCTCTGCTGCCTGTGTTTCCCGGGTGCCGGCTGGGCCGCGGGCGCCGCGGGACGTGCGTGCCGCCGGTGCCGCGGGGCGGCGCCGTGCGGTGGTGCCGCGGCCTGGGGGACCTCCGGCCGGGTCCGTGGCCTGGACGACAAAACGCCGGTCCGGTCACCCCAGCGAGAGGTGACCGGAATCCGGCGCCTTGCGGATCGCTACTTCTTGGCGGAGCCGGCGTTCTTGCCGAAGCGGGCCTCGAAGCGGGCCACACGGCCACCGGTGTCGAGGATCTTCTGCTTGCCCGTGTAGAACGGGTGGCACTCGGAGCAGACGTCGGCACGGATGGTGCCGTCCGCGACGGTGCTGCGGGTGGTGAACGACGCGCCACAGGTGCAGCTGACCTGCGTCTCGACGTACTCGGGGTGAATGTCGCGCTTCAAGGGATCTCCTAGGTTCGGGAGGGTTCCGGGTCGTCACACGGTTTGCGTCACGTGAACCGGGACCGACGCTCCAGTCTGCCAGGACCGGGGCCTTTGGCCCAAACCGGGGGGCGGTGCGGGATATTCCCTCCGGTGCCCCGGACGCCCGCGTCGCCGTTTCACGTGAAACAACGGCTACCTGCCGTAATCGGCCCGCGCGGCTACTTGACGTACCCGGACGTCCCGCCCTTGTCCCCCGCCGAGTCCTTGACCGCGGAAGCCGGGATGTCCTTGTCCTGACGCAGCGCGTCCCAGACCTGGCCGGTCTGCTTCTGGAGCGGCAGCACGCGGTTGGGGTCGGCCGGGTCGTAGGCCACCGGCAGCGTCACCATGTGGATGTTCCGGGAGCCGATCCCGCCCAGGCTCTTGGCCAGGCCCATCAGTCCGGTGACCGAGTTCAGGTCGGTGTCGGTCGTGATGGCCTTGGTGGCGGTGTCGGCGATGCCGTAGAGCCGGGCCGGGTTGGACATCAGCCCGATGCCGCGCACCTGGTCCATGAGGGCCTTCAGGAAGGTCTGCTGGAGCTGGATGCGGCCCAGGTCGCTGCCGTCGCCGCCGGGGACGCCGTGCCGGGTCCGGACGAGCCCCAGGGCCTGCTCCCCGTTGAGCGTGTGCGCGCCCGCCGGGAGGTGCAGGTGGCTGTCCTTGTCGTTGATCGGCTTGGTGGTGGTGATGTCCACCCCACCGAGCGCGTCGATGAGTTTCTTGAAGCCGGTGAAGTCGACCTCGACGAAGTGGTCCATGCGGATGCCGCTCATCGACTCGACGGTCTTCACGGCGCACGCCGGCCCGCCGACCTCGAAGGCGGTGTTGAACATCGCCCGACGCTGCCCGGGGACGGGCTTGCCGTCCTTCGTGCAGTCGGGCCGTTCTATCAGCGTGTCGCGGGGGATGCTGACGACACTGGCGCGCTTGTGGCCCTCGTAGACGTGCACGACCATCGCCGTGTCGGAGCGCGCCCCGCCCTCGTCGGCGCCGTACGCGCTGTTCTGCCCGGCCCGCGAGTCGGAGCCCATGACGAGGATGTCCATCGAGCCGTTGTCGATGTTCTCGGGGCGGTCGTCGCCGAGGGCGGCGTTGATGTCGACGCCCTTGAGGTTGCCGTTGAGGCTGAAGTACACGTAGCCGAGCCCCGCGCCGCCGACCAGCACACAGCCGGCCAGCGTGCAGCCGGCGATGGTCAGGACGCGGCGGCGCCGGGTGGGGGCCTTGCGCCGACGGCCCGTGGGACGTATGCCGCGCGACCGGCTCCGGGCCGGTTTCGCGGCGTTGCTGCTGTCCGCCATCTGCTCCTCAGTCCTCGTTCGCTCGGCTACCCCTCGCCGCCCCTGTTCAGCCAGGTTTGTCGTGCCTTGTCAGACGGGGGGTCGACGGGAAGGGTTGCACAGCACATCTATGGACCGTTCCGGGAAAAACGGGTGCCCGGCGCCCCAGCGCGGCCGGTGACCATGCCGCCCACCTGGGATTTCGCCGGGATGGCCGGAAACCGCCGACGGTCGGCCCGATCTTGGCGGGTGTGCGGAAGGTCTCAGCCGCGGACCGCTCCCCTCCCCCGCTCGTCACCCTCGGCGACAGCCGCCTCACCGCATCTCCGACCGATTCCGGACGCGGAACGAGCCCCTGACGACCCACGGACCGTGACGTGGGCGTACGCCCCGTGCGGGAGTCCGCCTACCGCGCCGTGCGCACCCGGCGGCGCGACACACGGCCGTCCCCTGGCCCCGCCCGGCCACGACGAAGCCCTCCCCCTCGCCTGTGCGAGGAGGAGGGCTTCGAGAGACCGTCCGGCGACGTCAGTCGTTGCCGTTGGACATGCCCGGCGTGTTCTTCTGGATCTGCAGCAGGAACTCCGCGTTGGACTTCGTCTGCTTCATCTTGTCCAGCAGCAGCTCGATGGCCTGCTGCTGGTCCAGGGCGTGCAGCACCCGGCGCAGCTTCCACACGATGGCCAGCTCGTCGCTGCCCATCAGGATCTCTTCCTTGCGGGTGCCGGACGCGTCCACGTCCACCGCCGGGAAGATGCGCTTGTCGGCGAGCTTCCGGTCGAGCTTGAGCTCCATGTTGCCGGTGCCCTTGAACTCCTCGAAGATCACCTCGTCCATCCGCGAGCCGGTCTCGACCAGCGCGGTGGCCAGGATGGTCAGCGAGCCGCCGTCCTCGATGTTGCGCGCCGCGCCGAAGAACTTCTTCGGCGGGTACAGCGCGGTGGAGTCCACACCACCGGACAGGATGCGGCCGGACGCCGGGGCGGCGAGGTTGTACGCGCGGCCCAGGCGGGTGATGGAGTCCAGCAGGACGACCACGTCGTGGCCCAGCTCCACGAGGCGCTTGGCGCGCTCGATGGCCAGCTCGGCGACGGTGGTGTGGTCCTCGGCGGGGCGGTCGAAGGTCGAGGAGATGACCTCGCCCTTGACCGACCGCTGCATGTCGGTGACCTCTTCCGGACGCTCGTCGACGAGGACGACCATCAGGTGGCACTCGGGGTTGTTGCGGGTGATCGAGTTGGCGACCGCCTGCATGATCATGGTCTTGCCGGTCTTCGGCGGGGCCACGATCAGCCCGCGCTGGCCCTTGCCGATGGGCGCGACCAGGTCGATGATGCGCGGGGTCAGCGCGCCCGGCTCGCCCTCCAGCCGCAGCCGCTCCTGCGGGTACAGCGGGGTCAGCTTGCCGAACTCCGGACGGCCGCGGCCCTGTTCGGGCGAGACGCTGTTGACGGTGTCCAGGCGGACCAGCGCGTTGAACTTCTCGCGCCGCTCGCCCTCGCGCGGCTGGCGCACCGCGCCGGTGACGTGGTCGCCCTTGCGCAGGCCATTCTTGCGGACCTGGGCGAGGGAGACGTAGACGTCGTTCGGGCCGGGCAGGTAGCCGGAGGTCCGGATGAACGCGTAGTTGTCGAGGATGTCGAGGATGCCGGCGACCGGGATCAGGACGTCGTCCTCGTTGACCTGCGGCTCGTTGCCGAAGTCGTCACGGCCGCGACGGCCCCGGCGGTCCCGGTAGCGCCCGCGGCGCCCGCGGCGCCCGCCCTCGAAGTCGTCGTCCTCGGGACGGTTGTCGCGCTGGCGGTTGCCGCCCTGCTGCTGGTTGCCGCCGTCGGCGCCGTCGGCGTTCTTGCCACGGCGGTCACGGTCCCGGTCACGGTCGCGGTCACGCTGGCCGCGCTCCCGGCGGTCGCCCTTCTGGCCGCGCTCCTGGCGGTCGCCGCGGTCCTGGCGGTCGGACTTGCCCTGGCGGCCCTCGGCGGTGTCCGCCGCGGCCTCGGCCTTCGCCTCGGCGCGGGTGTCGGTCTTGACGTCCCCGGCCTTGGTCTCGGCGGCCTTGGCCTCGCCGGACTGCTCGGGGCTGCCCGCGGCGGCGGTGGCGCGGCGCCGGCGGCGCTCGCCGGCCGGCTGGTCCTCGCTCACCGGCTGGCCCGGGATCTCGATCTGCTGCTGGCCGGCCTTCTCGGCGGCCTTCTCGGTCTTGGCGGCCTTCTCGGCGGCGTCCTCACCCGTACGGGCCTTGGAGGTGGCGCGGCGCTTGGGCTTGGTCTCGGTGGTCTCGGCGGCGGGCGCGTCGGCCTTGGCCGCGGTGCCGGAGGCACCGGCCTGCCTCTCCTTGATGACCTCGATCAGCTGGCTCTTGCGCATCCGCGCGGTGCCCTTGATACCGAGGCTGGACGCGACCTGCTGCAGCTCTGCCAGGACCATGCCTTCAAGGCCGGTGCCGGAACGGCGTCGCCGCGGGGCACCCGTGGCAGCCCCGGTAGCAGGCGCGGCGGGAGCGTCCGTGGCGGGCGTGGTGGCACTGCCATCGGTGCGCGCGCCCATCAGATCGGTGGTGTCGCTCACGAAGGGTCCTTCCCTGGAGCGGGCGTCGGCCTGTCTGGCTCGGCGACCGGTTGTGCTGTCCGGCTGCGGTCCCATCGTCTTGCGGGCCGGGCCGGGGCGGTGGTCCCGCCGGATACGGCGGAGAGATCATTGATGATTCCGGCGGACGGAGACGTAGCGCTCGTGGTCCGTCACGCCGATTCCGGAGCGTGCTCGCTTCTGCTCAGGCAACTGCTCCAAGCAGTTTGGGAGGCTCCCGGAAGAAAAGTGGTCCCGAACGGGGACACGAAGCACCGCGCCGCAGAGGCATCGGATACTCACTTGAGGTTAACACTACCGGATCCAACAAACATTCCCCCTCTCCAAGACCGGCAAGCGTGGATCACCCGGCGAGCGGCAGGACGCAGGTACCCGTCGCGTCGAGGGCCAGCCGGTTGGCCGCCCATCCCTCCCCCGCCAGTCGGGCGACCTTGTCGGCCGCACCGTCCTCGACCAGCGCGAGCACCGTGGGGCCCGCACCCGAGATGACAGCAGGGACGCCGTCCGCCCGCAGACGGTTGACCAGGTTGACGCTGTCGGGCATCGCGGGAGCACGGTACTCCTGGTGGAGCCGGTCCTCGGTCGCGGCGAGCAGCAGCTCGGGACGCCTGGTCAGCGCCTCGACCAGCAGGGCCGCGCGCCCGGCGTTGGCGGCGGCGTCCACATGGGGGACGGTGCGCGGCAGCAGCCCGCGCGCGGTCTGCGTCAGCACCGGTTTGCCGGGCACGAAGACCACCGGAACGATGGAACCGGCCGGGTCCATCCTGATCGCCCGCGCGGCGCCGGTGTCCATCCAGGCCAGCGTGAATCCGCCCATCAGGCAGGCGGCGACGTTGTCGGGGTGGCCCTCGATCTCGGTGGCCAGCTCCAGCAGGGCCGCGTCGTCGAGCTTCTGCTCGCCACCTATGGTCACGGCGCGGGCGGCGACGATGCCGGCGCAGATGGCGGCGGAGGAGGAGCCGAGGCCGCGGCCGTGCGGGATGCGGTTGGCGCAGACGATCTCCAGGCCCCGCGGCTGCCCGCCGAGCAGGTCGAACGCGGTGCGCAGGGCCCGCACGAGCAGGTGGCGCTCGTCGCGGGGCAGCGTCTCGGCGCCCTCGCCGGCGATGTCGACGTGCAGTCCGGAGTCGGCGACACGCACGACGATGTCGTCGTACAGCCCCAGGGAAAGCCCCAGGGCATCGAAGCCGGGACCGAGATTTGCGCTGGTCGCGGGGGTGCGCACCCGGACGGCGGCGGCGCGGAACGCTGGACCGGCCATCGCTCGATGACTCTCCTTGGTTGATGCTGCGGGACCCGCCGCAAGCGCCGCGGCGCCGAGGCGCCCGGCCGGCTCGTGGGGACCGTTCTGACCTGCCCTGCACACCACTGCGGTATGCGGTGGGGAGGGGAGTTGACTGCCAGCCTATCGAAGGAAGGTTCTGCGGCGACATAGGGCGCACAGGAGGCGCACGATGCGTGTCGCGCGCCTCCCCCGTCCTGACGCTGCGTTTGCAACCTTTGCTGGATTTGCTGTACGCGGGGTGACGGTGTGTCCGACGGTCCCGTAACCCGTTTCGTACGAGCTTGGTTACGCCCGCACGGACCCCGTTTTCCCGGGGTCCGTGCGCCGCGCCCCGTAGGGGGCCGGCGACGTCCGGGCGTACCCGGCGTACGCCTGCCTCAGGCGAGCCCGAGGCGCTCGGCCGCCGCGTCCGCGTCGATGGGGACCGTCACCGGCTGCGGCGCGCCGGCCACCGCCCAGTCCGGGTCCTTGAGGCCGTTGCCGGTGACCGTGCACACGATCCTCTGGCCCGGGTCGACCTTGCCCTCGTCCGCGGCCTTGAGGAGACCGGCGACCGACGCGGCCGACGCGGGCTCCACGAACACGCCCTCGCGGGACGCCAACAGCCGGTAGGCGGCGAGGATCTGACGGTCCGTCACCTCGTCGATGAAGCCACCCGACTCGTCCCGCGCCTGCTCGGCGAAGCGCCACGAGGCCGGGTTGCCGATGCGGATCGCGGTCGCGATGGTGTGCGGGTCCTTGACCACCTCGCCGCGCACGATCGGCGCGCTGCCGGAGGCCTGGAAGCCCCACATGCGCGGGGTGCGGGAGGCGATGCCGTCGGCGGCGTACTCCCGGTACCCCTTCCAGTACGCGGTGATGTTGCCGGCGTTGCCGACCGGCAGGACGTGGATGTCGGGGGCGTCCCCGAGCATGTCCACGATCTCGAACGCCGCCGTCTTCTGGCCCTCGATCCGGACCGGATTCACAGAGTTCACAAGTGCGACGGGGTACTTGTCCGAGAGCCCGCGGGCCAGGGTCAGGCAGTCGTCGAAATTGCCGTCGATCTGCAGGATCTTCGCCCCGTGCACCAGCGCCTGGCCCATCTTGCCCAGCGCGATCTTCCCCTGCGGGACGAGCACGGCGCACACCATCCCGGCCCGCACCGCGTACGCGGCGGCCGAGGCGGAGGTGTTGCCGGTGGAGGCGCAGATGACGGCCTTGGCCCCCTCCTCCTTCGCCCGGGTGATGGCCATCGTCATGCCGCGGTCCTTGAAGGAACCCGTCGGATTGGCACCCTCGACCTTCAGGTGCACCTCGCAGCCGGTGCGCTCGGAGAGCACCTGGGCGGGTACGAGCGGCGTGCCGCCCTCGCGAAGGGTGACGACCTCGGTCGTGTCGCCGACCGGGAGACGGTCGCGGTACTCCTCGATGATCCCGCGCCACTGACGGCCGGCGGTGGAAATGACAGACATGGGTTCCTTTACTCCCCTTCAACCCGCATGATGCTGGCCACACCGCGGACGGTGTCCAGCTTGCGCAGCGCCCCGACGGTCGCCGACAGAGCGGCGTCGGCCGCCCGGTGCG
This sequence comes from Streptomyces sp. NPDC003077, assembly GCF_040611095.1. Taxonomy (NCBI): domain Bacteria; kingdom Bacillati; phylum Actinomycetota; class Actinomycetes; order Kitasatosporales; family Streptomycetaceae; genus Streptomyces; species Streptomyces sp. NPDC003077. Next base: position 167,767 of record NZ_JBEXNM010000011.1, read on the forward strand.
TGACCACCACGAGGGACGCCTCGCCCGCCTTGCCCTGCTGGCGCACCGTATCGATGGATACGCCGTGCTCGGCGAAGACCGTGGCGACCTGGGCGAGGACGCCGGGCTTGTCGGCCACGTCCAGGCTGATGTGGTAGCGCGTGACGACCTCGCCCATCGGGCTGACCGGCAGGCGCGTGTACGCCGACTCGCCCGGCCCGTTCGCCCCGGCGAGCTTGTTGCGGCAGACGGCGACGAGGTCGCCCAGCACCGCCGAGGCGGTCGGCGAGCCGCCCGCGCCGGGCCCGTAGAACATGAGCTGCCCGGCCGCCTCCGCCTCCACGAAGACCGCGTTGTACGCGCCGCGCACCGAGGCCAGCGGGTGGCTGAGCGGGATCATCGCCGGGTGCACGCGCGCCGTCACCGACGCGCCGTCCGCGGCCCGCTCGCAGATCGCCAGCAGCTTGACCGTGCAGCCCATCCGCTTCGCGGAGGCGATGTCGGAGGCGGTGACCTCGGTCAGCCCCTCGCGGTACACGTCGTCGATGGTGACCCGGGTGTGGAAGGCGATGCCCGCCAGGATCGCGGCCTTCGCCGCCGCGTCGAAGCCCTCGACGTCGGCGGTCGGGTCGGCCTCGGCGTACCCGAGGGCGGTGGCCTCGTCCAGCGCCTCGGAGTACCCGGCGCCGGTGCTGTCCATCTTGTCGAGGATGAAGTTGGTCGTCCCGTTCACGATGCCCAGCACCCGGTTGACCTTGTCGCCGGCCAGCGACTCGCGCAGCGGCCTCACCAGCGGAATGGCGCCCGCGACGGCGGCCTCGTAATAGAGGTCCGCGCCGTGCTCGGTGGCCGCGGCGTGCAGCGCGGCGCCGTCCGCGGCGACCAGCGCCTTGTTGGCGGACACCACGCTCGCGCCGTGCTCGAAGGCGGTGGTGATCAGCGTGCGGGCCGGTTCGATACCGCCGATGACCTCGATGACCACATCGATGTCCCCGCGTTTGACCAGCGCCGTCGCGTCGGTGGTGACGAGCTCGGCGGGGACGCCGGCGCGGACCTTGTCCGGGCGCCGTACCGCGATCCCCGCGAGCTCCACCGGCGCGCCGATGCGCGCCGTGAGGTCGTCGGCGTGCGTCGTCATGATGCGCGCCACCTCTGAGCCGACCACACCACAGCCCAGCAGCGCCACCTTCAGCGGACGCGTACGCATCATTCGACCTCGTTTCACTTTCGTGCTCGTCAATGCACCAGTCTCACGCACCGGACGACAGATTCTGCCCGTCGTCCAGATGCCGAGACATCCATTTCACTTAACCGACGTCGAGCCGCAGGAGGTCTTCCTCCGTCTCGCGCCGGACGATCACCCGCGCCTCGCCGTCGCGGACCGCCACCACCGGCGGACGCAACGCGTGGTTGTAGTTGCTGGCCATCGACCGGCAGTACGCACCGGTCGCCGGCACGGCGAGCAGGTCACCGGGCGCCACGTCCGCGGGCAGGAACGCGTCCCGGACCACGATGTCCCCGCTCTCGCAGTGCTTGCCGACCACCCGCGACAGCATGGGCTCGGCCTGCGAGACGCGCGAGGCCAGCACCACGCTGTACTCGGCGTCGTACAGAGCCGTACGAATATTGTCCGACATCCCGCCGTCGACGGACACATAGGTCCGCAGCCCGGCCAGTTCCTTGACCGTCCCGATCTCGTACAGCGTGAAAGCGGTCGGCCCGACGATGGCCCGCCCCGGCTCCACCGACAGCCGCGGCACCGCCAGCCCGGCCACCGCGCACTCCCGCGTCACGATGTCGCCCAGCGCCTTCGCGATCTCCTGCGGCTCCCGCGGATCGTCCTCCGAGGTGTACGCGATCCCGAGCCCGCCCCCCAGATCGATCTCCGGCAGCTCGACCCCGTGCTCGTCCCGCACCTGCGACAGCAGCCCCACCACGCGCCGGGCCGACACCTCGAACCCGGCCATGTCGAAGATCTGCGACCCGATGTGCGAATGGATGCCCGTCAGCTCCAGGCTCGGCAGCCCCAGCACCCGCCGCACCGCCTCCGCCGCCTGCCCCCCGGCCAGCGCGATCCCGAACTTCTGGTCCTCGTGCGCGGTCGCGATGAACTCGTGCGTATGGGCCTCCACGCCCACCGTCACCCGGATCTGCACCCGCTGCCGCTTCCCCAGCCGCTCAGCGATGTGCGCCACCCGCACGATCTCCTGGAACGAGTCGAGCACGATCCGCCCGACCCCCGCCTCCACGGCCCGGGTGATCTCCGCCACGCTCTTGTTGTTCCCGTGCAGCGCGATCCGCTCGGCCGGCATCCCCGCCGCCAGCGCCGTGGCCAGCTCCCCGCCCGAGCAGACGTCGAGGTTCATCCCCTCCTCGTCCAGCCACCGCACGACGGCCCGCGAAAGGAACGCCTTCCCCGCGTAGAAGACGTCGGCCCCCTCCCCGAACGCGTCCTTCCACGCCCGGCACCGCGCCCGGAAGTCCTCCTCGTCCAGGAAGAACGCCGGCGTACCGAACTCCTCGGCCAGCTTCCGGACGTCCATCCCCCCAATGGTCACGGCCCCCTCGGCCCCGCGCTCGACCGTGCGGGACCACACCCGCGGATCGAGGGCGTTCAGATCGGCGGGCGGCGCGCTGTAGTGCCCCTCGGGCAGCACGTCTCCGTGCCGGGGACCTGCGGGATGTGCGGAACGGCTCATGGTGACGGGGATTCCCCTCTGTGACGACGTACGAATTCTGTCGTACGAGCCCCTGCCGCACGGGAGCCCCACGGCCCGACGCGCGGCGAGACACTGACGATGGATGACGACGAAGACCCGGCCCGACCACCGCGCACGTCACCTTCGACGCCGCGCCCGGACCGGTACGGACGGACCGCCGGCCCCCGCACACACGCGGACGACCGGCTCCCCCGCACCTGCACCGGAAACCCCGGCACACCACACTGTGCACCGGCCTTCCTTGCTTCCCTTACAGGCGCTCGGGGGCGGAGATGCCGAGCAGACGCAGGCCGTTGGCGAGCACCGTCCCCGTGGCTTCGGCAAGGGCCACCCGGGCGCGGTGCACGGCCAAGGGTTTCTCCTCCCCGACCGGCAACGGCGGGTACGCGTCCACACACCGGAAGAACGCCTCGGCCGTGTCCTCCACATGCCGGGCGACCCGCTCGGGCGCCCGGTGCCGCGCGGCAGCCTGGACGACGGCGGGGTAGGAAGCGAGCGCGGCGCAGAGGGCGGGGCCGGGGGCGGGCCGGTCGGGCCCCGGGGCGCGCCGGTCGCCAACGGCGACGTGCTGGTCGGCAGCGGACGAGGCGAGGCCGTCAGGGCGCCCCGAAGTCTTCGAAGTCTTCGAAGGTTCCCCGGCCACAAAACCGGGATCCCCGGCCTCCCCCGCGATCCCCAGCTCCCCCGCGTTCCGCACCACGGCCCGCGCCCGCGCATGCGCGTACTGCACCGCGAACCGCGGATTGCCCTCCCGCTGCACGGGCCGCTCCGGCAGCCGCACCCGATCGTGCGCCGCCGTCCGCAGCACCGCCCACCGCAGCTCGTCCTCCCCCAGCCGAGCCCGCAGACCTTCGAGCGTGAGCCCGGATTCCAGGGGCCGCACGACAGGCCGCTCCGGGGTCTCCTCCGCCCCCACCGCCCGGAAGATCCGCCCCAACGCCTCCCCGACGATGACGCCCCGAGGCTCCTCGACGACGGCCCGCGGCTCCCCCTTCCCCCTCAACGGCGGGACGTCTCTCCCATCACCGCCGTAAGCAGCGCCTTCCCCCAGCACCATCCGCACCAACCCGGCGACGGAGGCCCCCGCCCCCAACGTGAAGTTCAAAAAACCCGGCCCCGCGACCTCGACCCGCCCGATCCCGGCAACGCCCTCCAGCCGCCTCCGCAGAATCTCCGCGACCTCCCCCGGCGCCCGCCCAGCGGGCCCGGCCAGCCGCAACGCCACATTCGACGCGTAATCCCCGACCCCGCCCAGCGACGGCGGACGCACCACCACCCGCTCCGGCACCGTCACGGAAAGCTCCCCGTCCTCCACGGCACCACGCACGGCGCGCAGCACGGCACAGGAAAGCTCAGCGGGCGTCACAACCCCCAGCGTATGGGAGAGGCCCGGTCCCCCCACCACCCGGTTTCACCACTCGGACACCGCGACCATCTCCAGGTCGCGCACACAAAGCGCCCATCCCCGCCAACAACCCCCGAAGCCGCACTGCCGCCGACCGGCGCCAGCAGTGCCCGTGGCCCGGCCGCCCGCTCTCAGCGGGTCGGCCGGACCACGGACTCCGACTCCTCCCCACCGGCATCCGCCAGCCCCTGCGCCCCCTCGGCAGCCCCTTCGGGCTCCATCCCCTCGGCATTCCCGCTTTCCCGCCCGTGCCTGATCAGCCGGCGCACCACGCGCACCAGCTCCACCGGCTCGAACGGCTTCTCCAGGAAGGCGTCCACCCCGACCGCCTGCCCGCTCTCCACCTCCAGCTGGGTGCAGGCACTGACGATGACGAGCGGAATGTCCCGCGTCCGCGCATCGGCCCGCAGCCGCTCCGCCGCCTCCAGCCCGTTGAGCCGAGGCATCACCACATCCAGCGTCACGACATCCGGACTGACCTGATGCACGATCTCCAGACACTCGGCACCATCAGCCGCGGTCACGACCTCGAAGCCCTCCAGCTCAAGGTTGACCCTGATCAACTGCCGGATGACCTTGTTGTCGTCGACGACAAGGACCCGGCCGGACACGCCAGGCACACCTTGAGACTAGGCGCGCACCTCCGCCCGCGTCCGCCTTTTGCCCACTTCCGCCCCGTGCGGGGGACCTTTCGCCAACCTCCCCCGCCGACCCCACCCCATGCGCTACAGCCCACCCCTCCACCCCCTCCGACCACCTGTTCATGACCACCCCTGAGGAGCTGGTAGTGTTCTACCTGTCGCCAGGGCGCACCGCCCGACAGACAAGCCCCCGTAGCTCAGGGGATAGAGCAACGGCCTCCGGAGCCGTGTGCGCAGGTTCGAATCCTGCCGGGGGCACCTCGCTCGGACCAGCCAAATCAAGCGGCTGACCAGCGCAGATGCCGACATGAAAGAGCGGGAGACAGTCTCACTGTCTCCCGCTCTTTCTCATTGCGTCTCACTGATCGCGACTCATGCGCGACACACTTCGGCTACGCCGTGTCGCCCTCCGCCTCCAACGCCCTCGTGATCTTCTCGTTGGCGGCTTCCTCGTGTCCGTCGATGCAGCCGTGGTATCGGCGGTGGATCACCTCCGGGGAGTTGCCGACCCTCCGCGCCACTTCCGCGATGGGCACCCCCGCGTTCAACCACCGGGTGATGCAGGCGTGCCGCAGGTCGTACGGGCGCCCGGCCAACGGCGACACCACCCGATCGGGAGGCAGCGCGAACTCCCGCGCCTCCTCCCACACCCGCCAGTAGGTGGACGATCCGACGACGCCACCCCGCTCGTTGCCGAACACCCGCCCATCCCCGGCCGTGCCGAACTCCGCCAGATGATCCCGGAGCAGGGCGACCAGCACGGGAGGGATGGGCACCGGGCGGTCGGTGTCCGCTTCCCGGGCCTTCAGGCCCCGGCGGTCGTGCCGCTCCCCGGAGTCGGTCCACTGCTTGCCCGACACCGGCCGCGTCTCCCTGAGCGTCAGCGTCCCCCACCCGGTCTCGGGTAAGTCGCAGTCGGCCAGCCGCAGGCCGACCACTTCGGCTGGGCGGAGCGCCGCGAAGTAGATGACCGCGAAGAACGCGGCCAGGCGCCGCCCCCGGGCCCGGTGCCACGACCCGACGTAGGACACGGCCGCCAGCAGTTGCCGCCCCTGCACGGCGTTGACCAACACGCGCGGGTCTACCGCGTCATGGGCGGTCAACCGCGTCATGCGCGCCCGTTGCAGCGGGTTCTCCGCGAGAATACCGGCCGCCACCGCGTACTCCAGGGCCGCGTTCAGCGCCCGGCGCCGGCGCCGGAAGGTCTCCCCGCCGGACGGCTTCCCGTCCAGCCGGAAGCTGAGCCGGTACTGCACGTCCCGGAACACCTCCGGCTTGTCCAGGTCGGTCACCGGCCGCGCGTTCGCGGCCAGCCAGCCGTAAGCCGCGTCCAGCTCCGGCGGCGGCTCCTGGCCGTGGTGCGCGGGCACCACCGCCCACCGCATCGCAAGCCGCAGCTCCTTGTCCGGCGGCGCCCCTTCCTTGGGCTCCACCATGGCCAGGGCGACCGTGGCCAGGCTGTCCGCGATGCCCTCACGGGTCTTGGCCGCGCTCGTACGCCACCGCCCGGCCAAGTAGTCGCGGCAGAACTCCAACCACCGTACGGACGGCGCCTCTTCGGCGGCTTCCTCGGCGGCACGCAGCTCCGACTCCGGCAAACCGCTCTCGACGTGGAACGCCTCCCCGCGCCGCATGGCCTGACGAAGCTCCGACCGTCGGCTGTCCGCCAGCGCGGAAGTCCCGAAGATGGCGCTGTGCACCCGGCCGCCGACCACCCACCGGAGCCGGTACGGACGGGACTTCCGGCCCGTCTTGCTGATCTTCCACAGGCGAACGTCCAGGGAGTACCCCGGCCGCGCCGACCCCAAGGGTCGGCGGGCCAGGGTTCCGTCAGAGGCGCTCACTCGGCTTCCCCGGTAGTGGTCACCACACTGGTTGTCGAGTCGTGCTGATCGGGCAAGCCATCCGCGTGCTTGGCGAACTGGCCAGCGTGAGCGAGGCGGGCGAGCAGCAGCCAGCCCGTCAGGCTGGCCGTGAACGCTCGCTCGTGAACGCCTTCCGGGTGCCCGTGAACACCCGAAGAGAGGTGTTCATGAACGATAGCTCCGGGGTGTTCACGCCCGGCGAGCAAGTGTTCACGGCGCACCGCGGCCGGGTGTTCATCAGCGGGAAGCCGCTGTTCGTCGGGGGTGAGCGACTGCTCACGCGTAGAAGCCTGCGGGTGTTCACGGGTAGTTGTCCAGCACAGCAGTAGTGCCATGGACAGCGGCAATCGGTCGGCCTTGCGGACGTTGCACGACGCGCAGGCCAACACCAGATGCTCAGTCGCCCAAGTGCGGAACAGGGACAACGGCACGACGTGATCAATCGTTGCGTCGTGTAAGTCCAGGAACGAACGGCGGCAATAGGCACAGCGGAGTCCGTCACGCCGGACGAGACTGTGCTTCCTCGTCCGGCGCCGGGCACCGGCCCCCACGTGGTGACGGCTCATAGTGACCACTCCGCCCGGGTCGGGCGCGGCCACTGCTCCCGGCGGCGCTTCGCCAGCCCGCTCGGGCCCCCCGCACGGGGGGCCCGAGCGAACAGCACACGGGTCACGGCACTCACGGCGCGACCCTCTGAGTGCTCAACAGCGCTTCGGTCAGCTCGACCAACCGCGCCAACTGCGCTTCCAGCACCTCCACGCGCTGTTGCAACGTGGCGCGGGTGACCGGGACCGCAGACCGGGCGGAGGCGGTGAAGCCCAGCGCCTCCGGCGGCATCCGATACAGCGCGCAGAACAGCACCTGATAGGTATCACCCGGCCGCCCGATCTCGTTCTCCCAGCGGCTGAGCTGCACCTTCAGGGAATTCTCGGCGGCCACCTGCCAACCCCAGTGGTCGGCCAGCGCCAGCAGTGCCCGGACGGTGCGCTCCTGCGACCAGCCTTGAGCCAGCCGGGCCCGGCCCAGCGGTGTGTCCGGGGCTTGGAGCGGCTTGAACTGTTTCGGAGCCGGGCCGGTCACCGTGACGGTCACTTGCGGTACGGAGTCGGAGGGCTTGTCGGCCTCCGTCGTCCAGCGGCGTTCGGGAGTGACAGTGCTCATGACGCCACCCCCGTGCTCCATGTCCTGCCGGTGGTCCGCTGGCAGAGAGACCGCTTAGAAGTGATCTCAGGCATGATGAGAGTGCCCTTTCTGGGTCAGGGAGCGGCTGTCTGCTTGGCGGTAGGAAGCCGCTCCTTGCTACGCCAGTTCGCGGGTTTGTGGGCAAACTGACGAACTCTGGGGAGACCGTAGCGCCGCAAGGCGCCACCCACAAGGGTTTGCCCACAAACCGGCGAACCTGCAACCATGGGCGCATGGACCCTCAGCCCACGGCAGTGCAGGCACCCATCCATCTACGGATCGCCGACGACATTCGGATGCAGATCGAGCGAGGCGACCTAGCACCGGGGGCATCGCTTCCCACGCTCGGGGAAATCCGCGACCTGTGGTCCTGCTCCATGAATTCCGCGCGCAGCGCTATCAACCTCCTGAAAGCGCAAGGCCTGATTACGACCGGACGCGGGAAAGCTCCGGTGGTACGAGTTCCACCCGGCCGCGTGGTTCGATCTTCGGAACGCCATCAAGCAGAAAAGGACATGGCGCGGCGCCCCGAAGGCGAACGGAAGAACGTGGGCGAAGCCGAAACCAACCTCGGCATGTCCATTGGAGACCAAGAATTCTCATCCCGGTACGATGAGATCGAGAGCAGTTCCGAGCTAGCCGAACTACTCGGAATACCGGTAGGTGAAACTCTACTGCGCCGAAGGTTCGAATCCAGGGATGCGAGAAGCGGGCATCTGCTTTCGTTCAGTACTTCTTACATCCCGCTTGCTCTTGTCAGCGCAAACCCCGAGCTGCTCGACGAGACGAACGAACCTTGGCCGGGGGGCACACTTCACCAACTCTCGACTGTCGGCATCGAGGTCATGTGCGTAATTGACCAAGTGACCGGCCGAATGCCAACCACGGTCGAAGCCCAACAATGGGGACTCCCCGATGGCGTGCCGCTGCTGATTTGCCGTCGGATCTCAATAGATGCCGAAAATCGCACAGTCGAGATTTCCGACGCAGAATACCCGGCGGACCGCACAGAACTTCGCTTCGTCACTCCTCTCAAACCTTGGAGGAAGAGGACCAAGGCAGAAAATTAGACGCCCTTCCGAACGCAAGGAATTCGCATGACGCTCAACCAGGACGATCGGAAATTCCTGCAACACGCCATCAATCTGTCGCGAAAGTCCCTCTCAGAGGAGGGCAAAACACCTTTCGGGGCAATCATCGTGATCGACGGCGAAATCGTGAGCGAAGGAACGAGTAGCGTCGTAGAGTTGCGCGACCCTACGGCACACGCCGAAGTGATGGCCCTCCGAGCGGCCGGGGAAACCCTGCAACGTCATCTATTCGAGGATGGCGTCATGTACAGCAGCAGCGAGCCTTGCCCAATGTGTCTGGCGGCTTGCTATTGGGCGCGATTGCCGCGACTAGTGTTCGGTGCGACCAGTAACGACGTTGCAATAAGCGGGTTCGAGGACATCCAGTTTTATCGAGAACTCGCCTACCCGATCGAGCGTCGGTTCCTTCGCGAGGAAGCGGCCGACGGCTCACTACGAGCCGAAGCAACTGGTGTCCTGCAAGGTTGGGTCGACCAGCTTCCAGAGCCCGTGGTGCCCAAGCTCTGACAGGCTCGTGGCGCCGTCCGGGCCGGGCGCCGGCGGCGGGGTGTGGTCCCGCCCGAAGGGCTCGAAGGACCGCCCTTCGGGCGGACGCCTCTCGGCCGCACGGGACGTGCCGGACGC